>NZ_LT607552.1:24656-228263 GCF_900095275.1 Pseudomonas sp. UMAB-40 | reverse complement strand
CTTTACAAGCTGTCGGATGGTGCGAATGGGACGGGGATCGATGCCGTCTGGCGCGCCACTCCTTCCAATAATGGAGGCGAGAAATTTGCCGTTGTTGAGGCAAAGGCAAGCAAAGATGAAGACGCGCCGAAATTCATGCGTAAACCCAACAATACACGTAAACCTGGTGTTGGCTCTAAGTTAGGCGTATCCGGATTGGGCGATCCAAGCACACTGCTTGAACCCATCGAAAACGAACAAGATGCAAGTGGTAAAAAAAGCGCGACTACCAAAACCACCGGCAGATCAAAAACGTCGCCGTCTAAAAGCTCAAAAATCAGTACGACCAAAACCAAAGAAATACTCGTACAGATGAGCGTGGAATGGATACTTAGCAACCTCCAAAGAGCTGTCGGCAATCGTATACTCGCCGCCCAAGTAGAAACCTCTTATAGTCGACATTTATTTTACTCCCCACTTTACCATCCGAGTTCCAGCCCAAAAGAGCATGCTGAGGCCAGAATAAAAAACTTAGATAAAAGTGAACATCATATTCACAAAGCCTTTCATTACAACGAGGCAGAAGTTAAAGCGTTTGTAAACAAACGCAAAAAGTCTCTGACTAAAAAGTATGGCGCACTGGACACATTAAAGATTGAGGCTTGACCCATGAGCATGCGACAGAATTTTTTTAGTACCAAACACTACGAGAACTTCCTCAGAGAACACGATGAGCTAATAGAGTTCTTCAAAATTAATAAATTTAAATCCGACTCTCCTTTGGAGGAAGCGTCTCAACGCGCCAAATACTTCCAGACTCTTGCTTTAGATAAATTACTCGCAACTTATACGGCGGGTGAAAACATTGATGCCCTTGCTCCTATGCTTGAAGACCTGGTGGAAAAGTACGAGATCCGCCAAAAAGCCTTGGCCGAGTATCAGGGCGTCCCGAACATATCGCCATTAGCAATAGACGACTGGCCGAACCAATACGAAGAAGCCGTCCAAGTGATCAGTCTGTGTATACTTCTACACCGAACCGACTTGCTTCCGCGCTTTGTCAAACTCATTGACGACGCAGGATATGCAGGTGAGGACACACTTTATGAAGCCTTGCTAAACAAAGTAATGCCTCATCGGCACGATGTAGACGAATGGTATCACGACGTCTATACGTTACTTATACAAGCGATCTACACCGACAACAGACAAGAATCTCCGAAACTTCTGAAAAAATATTGCCAGCAATGGTATCCAGCCTTTAAGCAAGCTCCTTGGCATGACACTCACCTTCAAGGAGATGAAGGAACCTACGTCGGTTATTGGGCATTTGAGGCCGGTGCAATTGCATTCTTATATGGCATAGACGACAGCAAAATAGATCACATGGTTTATCCAAAGGATTTGGTCGAATATGCTAGAAACCACAAAGGAGATACTGATTCTCAGATTAACCGAATTGTCGCCGGCGAACCATGCAGCAAAACTGGCTACTGGTTTACTCCGGCACGAGCCAATTCTAGACATCACTTCCAACAAGGCGAAATCATGCCGAGTTTCAGCGATTCGAAATGGGGCGATACGCTTTGGTATTGGTCAGGTGAAGAATGATAGCGCGGCCAGTTTGAAATGACTTCAGGAACTGATTCTTGCGAACGGCGGGAAAGCCCCTAAGCTTTTCCCCTATAAAGCAAAGCAAGAGAAGATACTCTTATCAGGCTTGATACCCATGACCATACGACAAAAATATTTCAGCAAAAAACATTATGAAAACTTCCTCAGAGAACATGATGAAGTCATAGAGTTTTTCAAGACCAACAAATTTAAATCTGATTCTGCCGAAGAGGAAGCGTCTCTTAGATCAGCATTTTTTCAGACTTTAGCACTCGACAGACTGCTCGCTAGCTATACCGCGGGCGAGAGTATAGAAACTCTCGCTCCCCTGCTTGAGGACGTGATTGAAAAGTATGAGATTTGTCAGAAAGCCCTAGCAGATTATGAGAATTCCGAAAAAATCTCTCCTTTGGCATTGGATGACTGGCCAGGTCAGTATGAGGAAGCTGTCCAAGTTATAGGTTTATGCATCTTACTGCACCGCATTGATTTGCTGCCGCGTTTCGTAAAACTCATTGATGAAGCGGGTTATGCTGGGGACGACACTCTTTATGAAGACTTGCTGAAAAAAGTTCTACCCCACAGGCATGATGTAGACCGTTGGTATCACGATGTGTATACACCGCTTATCCAAGCCATCTACATTGATAGTAAAGAGGAGGCTTCGAATTTACTCAAAAAATATTGTCAACAGTGGTACCCAGCTTTTAAGCAAGCTCCGTGGCACGACACCCATCTTCAGGGGGAGGAAGGCAACTACGTCGGCTATTGGGCTATCGAAGCAGGTGCAATTGCGTTTCTGTATGGCATAGACGACAGCAAAATAGATCACATGGTATATCCGAAAGCACTAGTCGAATATGCCAGAAACTATAAAGGCGCAATTGATTCACAGATTAATAGAATTGTTGCTGGCGATCTCTGCAGCAAAACAGGCTATTGGTTCACACCGGCTCAAGCCAACTCAAGACGCTACTTCCAGAAAGGAGAAGTCATGCCAAGCTTTAGCGATTCCAGTTGGGGTGACACACTTTGGTATTGGTCGGGAGAAGAATGACAACATAGATTAAATAGTAAGCCGATGTTGGCTATGGTGGTGAATGCAGCCCACCCACTAATGGAACCCATGGCCTACAGGACAAAACAGGATGCAACCCATATATTGACCGCCATGATAATCAGACAAAAATTTTTTAGTGAACATCAATACCGTATTTTCTTGAAAGAGCATGACGAGGTAATTGAGTTCTTCAAAACAAACACCTTTCAATCTGACTCCCCCGAGGAAGAAGCGACACTGCGCGCAACACACTTCAAGCAACTTGCATTCGACAGGCTTTTTGCTGCATATACTGCAGGAGAAGAAATAAGCACTCTAACACCATTACTTGAAGATCTGATAATCAAGTACGAAACTCGACAAGCCAAACTCGCCGAATACCAGAAAACACCTGACATATCTCCGCTTGCGATAAATGATTGGCCTGACGAATATGAAGAATGCGTGCAGGTCGTAGGATTTTGTATTCTCTTACATCGCACTGATTTACTTCAGCGTTTCGTCAAGCTAATAGATGCAGCGGGCTACGCCGGGGACGATACTCTATACGAAGATCTGCTCATCAAATTACTTCCGAACAGACACGATGTAGACCAATGGTTTCACGACGTGTATTCACCTTTGATTAGGGCAATTTACGCAGAAAGCAAAGAGGAAGCGTCAACGCATCTGAAAAAATACTGCAGCCAATGGTATTCCGCATTTAAACAAGCACCATGGCATGACACTCATTTGCAGGGAGAAAATGGTAATTACATCGGCTATTGGGCTATAGAAGCAGGAGCTGTCGCATTTTTGTACGGTATAGACGACAGCAAAATAGATCATATGGTTTATCCAAAAGACTTGGTTGAATACGCCAGAAATTATCGACCGACTAATGGATCGCAGGTTGCTCGTGTAGACGCAGGGCAACCGTGCAATAGAACCGGCTATTGGTTTACTCCAGCAAAAGCAGAGTCTCGCCGTCACTTCAATCAAGGCGAGATAATGCCTGGGTTCAGTGACTCCCATTGGGGAGATACTATTTGGTATTGGTCGAGTGAAGAGTAAAATCGTCTACAATTTCCGCTCAGCCGCCACTTCATGCCCTGAGCGAAAACCCACGTTCCAAATGGAAGAACATCTTATTATTGCTCGAAGTTGTGCGCGAAGGCTGGCAACTGCTAGTACTTGGCAACAACGTCACCAGCGAAGCCAGTCACAACCACCTTCGCCGATCACCGAAAATGGTTAACATGATAAAAAGACAAGAATTTCTTACTCAGACCAGATACCAAGACTTCTTGGATTACAGCGAGGAAACGAAAGAATTCTGGAAAATCAACAAGTTTGAGTCAGACTCTCCTGCACAAGAGGAGTCACTGAGAGCAAGTCACTTTAAGAATGTTGCACTTAAGAAATTATTTATATCTTATACAGCAGGAGCTGAAATAGCTTCGCTAGAGCCATTGATTGAAGACCTGATATCAAAATACGAAGAGAGTCAAAGCAAGCTTTCAGCTTCTGAAGTTCTTGAAAATATCTCACCACTCGCTATTGACGACTGGCCAGATGAGTTCGAGGAATGCATTCAAGTTTTTAGCCTATGCATTCTGCTGCACAGAACAGATCTACTTAAGAGATTCGTTCAGCTTTTGGATGCTGCAAACTACAAAGGCGAAGACACTCTTTATGACGACCTGCTCCGCAAACTCTTACCTGATCGCTATGATGTAGATGAATGGTTTCACGATGTATACACCCCTTTAATTCAAGCCATATACGCCGATGAGAAAGAGGAAGCATCACAGCTCCTGGATAATTACTGCAAACAGTGGTACGCCGCATTCAAACAAGCCCCTTGGCACGATTCACATTTGCAAGGAGACGAAGGAAGTTATGTCGGATACTGGGCTTTCGAGGCCGGAGCCATTGCTTTTTTATACGGTATTGATGACAGCAAAATAGATCACATGGTCTACCCCAGAGATCTGGTCGATTACGCCAGGTGCCATTCAGCATCTAATGCGTCCGTTCCTGAGATTTGACCGGCCCAGACAATAAACCGCGCGCGCATAAGCTAGTGCCCTACTTCAGAAACGGACGTCGAACTCAGCTCATGGAACTTCAATTCACCATAACCCCAGCCCATACCCAAATCCGCTTGGCTGTACTGCTGGAGCGCGAAATGCAAAAGCATGATCAGCAGCAGATTCAATTAATGGGTTACGTCGAGCGTATGCAGGATCATTTGCTATCTCCGTTGCTGTTTGCACTGTGTCTGGGAGCCGGCGCGCTGGCGATTTATTTCCCCGAACGTCAACTCACTTCCGAAAAAGTCATTTCGATGGTTTTATTCGGGGTGGTTTTCGCCCCGCTCTGGTGGTTTTTCTCAGGTCGGCTGCTGGGGTACCTTAGTACACGCATGACCGCCAACCGTACAAAGCCGCGAGCGCCGTTGCGTGGCTTGAACCAGCGCCTTATCGAAACCAGGCTACGCACAAATCTCGAAGCCGCTGAAGGTGATTATCGCCTCCAACTCGATGACAAGGGTTTCACCATGATCAGCCCCAAGGGCATCAAGAGCGGTTTAGCATGGGGACAGGTTGTGCGCGTGAAGGAGAGTTTCGATTTCTACTTTATTTCTTGCGCCGAACTGGATCGTAAGGGAAAGGCATATCTCATCCCCAGACACAGCGATGCCATGGACGCAGAGCAATATCAGCAAGGCTTGAAACTGTTTCTAAGCAGAGTGCCCACTCCCACCTTGTGACGGCTGGTGAGGCTTCAAAGCCTGCCCACAAGAGACAGGCTCACTTTTGCAGGTGTGACGTCAGACCGGTTCCTTCCACCCCATCATCCGCTGCTGTGCCACCTGCAACAGATCAAAACCATCCTGAGTCAGCAGATAAAGCGCATGGGTAATGTGCGGAATATCCTGAACATCCCCGTGCTTGAAGCATTGGCAATGGAGGGTTTCAAGTAACTGGCTGGAGGCCCGGACCCGCTGTAAGGCGGCTTCGAGAATGTCTTGGGGATTGGCTTCTGTGTCGATCACCAAGGGACTTGAGTCGGTAACTCTGCTGTTGATTGAACGGTAGCGATCGGGAAACGGGTTTAGCGTATGCATAGTAATTACTCGGGTATTTATTAGTAATCGCCAGCACCGTGACCAAACGATGGGAGGCGGCTGTGTACAGGCTTGGTCAACCGACAACACCCAATCGGCTCGCCCGAAGGCGTCCCGCACACAGCCACCATTGCAACGCACTACGAGGACGTAGAAGTCCGCAGCGCGAATCAAGGCACATGTATGTGCGGTGTTATCAGGTGACCAAACCTGTCCGCTGATTTTGCAGCGAGCCCAAACAGTAATCGCTCCAACCCATCAGGCGAAAGTCGACAAGGCGTCTGACCTTGTAGGACCGAGCCGAAGACTTCGTAGACGCTTTCCGAGCGAATCATCCGACAGAAAAAACCTCGCGACAGGCGGCGTTCAGCCGGGTTAACCATCTGTTAACCGCGCGGTCCAAGACTTTACTGGACCGCACGCCCTCAGGTTCCTCTGACGCCCAGTGCGGCAGGTTCGACGCTTTATCCGTCGAGCTGACTCAACGTCTGCACTGGAGATCGCCACATGAACATCCGCACCCTGCTGATCACTTCCGCCCTCGCCTGCACCGCATTTACCGGTGTTGCGCAGGCCAACGACACCTCGTCTTCGCAAGCCGTGCCCTATCACTACGGCATGCCGCTGAATATCGGCAAAGTGGTCGCGCTGACCGAGCCGAACACGCTGGAATGCAAAGTGATCACTGCCGACATGAAGTACATCGATACGTCAGGCAAACCTGAAGAAATCAGCTACCGGAAGCTTTCTGACGCTTGCAGTAATCAGAACTGACCGAAAAGTCTGATTTAGCACTTTGCGGTATTCCTGTGAGGGTTCTGGCGCTATGCTTTGGCGCCTCCCTCACTGCCGCAAGGATCCGCCATGCAGTTATCGTTTCGCACCCTGTCGACCTTCACTTCCCTTCTGTGTTTTCTGCTGGCCCTGGTCTGGGGTTTGATGCCGGACTGGTTGCTGGCGATCTGGAGTATTGAATATTCGTCTGCGGCAGGGTTTGTCGCGCGACGCAGCGCAGTGCTGTTCGCGGCGCTGGGTGTGATGTTTTATCTAGTTCGAAACGAACCGCCGTCCGTTACCCGCAATGCGCTGAGCACCGGGTTTAGCGTCGGCTGTTTTGGTCTGGCAGTGTTGGGTTTCGGCGAATGGCTCAATGGCCATGCCGGGCCGGGCATTTTGCTGGCGGTGGTGGTCGAGTCGGCGCTGGGACTGGGGTTTGTCCAGACCCGGCGCGTGTCAGCAGAACTCGAAACTGCGGGTTAAAGCGCTTTCCTGTCGGGATGCAGTGTCTGACTCGCTTCCTGATGCTGCATCTCTGAGCGCAGGCCTGCAATCAGGTCGTTGATTTCACGGCACCCATTCAGGTGTTTGGCATTGATTCCGGTCACCATCAGATCAAGGTGATCGGTTTCACGATCGGAATACACCTTGACGGTCATGGACAGGTCTTGCGACAGCGTGCACTGACAGCGCTTGGGCAGAAAACTGCTTTCAACGATATTGCGTAACTCCAGGGCAGAAAGAAACATGGCGACCCTCTCCTAATTGTGAGACTGCCAAAAAATTCAACGTCGGTCCGTGCTGAAATCTCCCGCGTTTCTTCCTTATGCAGGGTTTCTACGCCTCAAGCACCAGACCGTCCTCGCGTTCTGAGCTGACTCGTTAATGTGCCGGTCAACTTAAGATCTGCTTGAGCATAAAACATGCCGCAAATTTCGCCGTGCAGTTCATCGGTAAATCAATGATTTAACGGACGTGCCTGAAAATGGCTTCATGCAATCTGCAAGAAAGGGCAGCTTCAGCCCTGCAATTTGCATACATTCCCGAGCAGGTTTGCATTGGTGGCGGTCGGCGGTAAGAATGCGCCTGTCAATCCAGTATCCGCTGACCCTATTCACACGCAAGGAGGCATCATGGGTTCTTTGACCTGTATCAATACCGTCGGGCTGATTGTTGCCAGCCTTTCGAGCGTGGCCTATGCGGCTAAGCTCGAAACCGTCGCGCCGTTCCCTAAACCGGAAAGCGGTTTTACCCGCCAGGTCATTCATGTAGCGCCGCAGCCACAGGAAGAAAACTTCCAGGTTGAGGTGCTGGCGGGCAAGACGCTGACGGTGGACTGCAATCGCCAACGCCTCGGCGGTATCCTTGAAGAAAAAAACCTCGAAGGTTGGGGCTACCCCTTTTACCGCCTGGAAAAAGTCATCGGCCCGGTGAGCACGATGATGGCCTGCCCCGACGAAAAGAGTAAAAAGGAGTTCGTACCGGTGGTCGGTGACGGCTTCATGCTTCGCTACAACAGCAAGTTGCCGATCGTGCTCTACGTGCCCAATGACGTCGAAGTCCGCTATCGGATCTGGTCGGCGTCGGACAAGGTCGAGATAGCTGTTCAGGAATAGCCACAACGCCCCTCCTCACGCTGAGGCGCCGCTCAATGCGGCGCGCTCGGCAACATGCCGCAAACTGTCGAAATTGATATTGGCGCCCGAGTCGATCGCGACCAGGGTTTGACCACGCGCACCGGTCTGAGCGACGTACTTCTTGATCCCGGCCACCGCCAAGGCACCGGAGGGCTCGGTGATCGAGCGGGTATCGTCGTAGATATTCTTGATCGCGGCGCACAGTTCGTCGTTACTGACGGTCAGCACTTCATCGACGCAAAGCCGGCAGACCTCAAATCCATAAGCGCCGATCTGCGCGACTGCCACGCCATCGGCAAAGGTGCCCACGGTGGGCAGGACGATCCGCTCGCCAGCCTGTAACGCGGCGTACAGACACGCGGAATGTTCGGACTCGACGCCGATGATGCGGACTTCCGGGCGCAGGTATTTGACATACGCCGCGATGCCGGCGATCAGACCTCCGCCGCCCACCGGGACGAAGATGGCGTCCAGTGGGCCTTGATGTTGACGAAGGATCTCCATGGCCACGGTGCCCTGCCCGGCGATTACGTCCGGGTCGTCGAATGGCGAGACGAAGGTGCGGCCGGTTTGCTCGGCCAGGCTCAGGGCGTAATCGAGGGCGAACGGGAAACTTTCCCCGTGCAGCACGGCGTCGGCACCGCGACTGCGTACCCCAAGCACTTTCAATTCTGGCGTCGTGCGGGGCATGACAATCGTCGCGGCGATCCCCAGTTCACGCGCCGCCAACGCCACGCCTTGGGCATGGTTGCCCGCTGAAGCGGTGATCACGCCGCGAGCCTTTTGCTCATCACTCAGTTGCACCAATTTGTTGTAAGCGCCACGGATCTTGAAGGAAAAGGTCGGTTGCAAGTCCTCACGCTTGAGCAGGATCTGATTACCCAAGGCCTCGGACAGCGCTGGTGCGGGTTGCAACGGTGTGCGCACAGCCAGTTCATACACAGGCGCGGCGAGGATCTTTTTCACGTAGTGCTCAAGCAAGGCCTGCTGGGCGGGGGTGCTGCTCATGGTCGTCTCCTGACATTGATCGGGGCCCAGGAGACAGAAAGTAAAAACCCGCCTCTAGGGCGGGTTGGGTGCTGCAGTCGTGAGCTAGCCCGCCAAATAAGGAATGGCGGTAATAATGTTTGGCTGGCAGCGCAATACGGTGGAAGTCATGGCTGGAAATTAGCCGGGCGTTGCGGGCAAGTCAATGGCCAATTTTCTTAGGCCTCTGTAGGCTGGCGACACCGCTCATCGTCCCAAGGAAGGAAACCATGAAGTCTGTCGCCCTGCCCCTCATTGCCTTGATCGCCTTTGCCGGCTACACCGTTTCCGTGATGCTTCAGGCGGAGCAGTCGTTGATCGACTTCGGCATCGGTTTGATGTCACGCCCGGATACTGCGCAGGTGGTGATTGATCTTTATCTGTTGGCGACGCTGGCGGGAATCTGGATGTACAGGGATGCGCGCGGGCGTGGGCAGTCGGCGATTTCGGTGCTGCCGTATTTGTTGATTACGGCGGTTTTCGTATCTGTCGGGCCGTTGTTGTACCTCGTGGTTCGTGGGCTTAAGAACCGCAAGCGTTGTGTTGATGCGGGCCAGCAAGCCTGATTCAGAAGTTGTTGTGATGCTGCTGAAGCAATCGCGGGCAAGCCCGCTCCCACAGGTTATCGGTGTTCTTACAGACGACACCTAACCTGTGGGAGCGGGCTTGCCCGCGATTGCGGCCTGACTGCCAACATATTCATTTCGCCAGCCGCCTAAGCCCAAGCACCATCGCCCCCGCCCCAATCATCATCGCCGTCAGAAACAACGGATACGACACCCACCACGGTGTGCCCGCCGTCATCATGCTGAACTCGGACATGCCGCCAATACTCGCAATCAGGTTCAGCGGCAAAAACACCACGTTGATTAATGTCAATTTGCGCAGCAGGTTGTTCATGCTGTTGTTCATCAGGTTGCCCCGGGCGTCGATCAGCCCGGAGAACACCGTGGAGTAGATTTCCGCCTGTTTGTAGCACTGGTTGTTTTCGATGATCAGGTCGTCGATCAGGCCGATGGCTTCGGCGCTGAAGTGTTCCTTGGCGGCATGATTGCGCAGTCGTGTCAGCACCGCGCCGTTGCTGTGAATCGCGTTGATGTAATAGATCAGGCTTTCGCTGAGGTTGAACATCTGGATCAGGTGCTGGTTCTGCATCGACGCGTTGAATTTCTGCTGCAACTCCCGGGCAACCAGCTTGATCACCTTCAGGTGACCCAGATAGTGATGGATGTTGTTGAACAGCAGATCGAGCAACACATCCAGCGGTGTGTTCAACCGCTGCCGGGTGCCGAGCCCGTGCAGCGGCGCATCGTCGGTGGCGATCACCAGCAAGCGCTGCGCAGAAAACAGCAAGCCACAGGACGACACTTCAAAGGCCAGGCTGCCGGCGCCGGAGTAATTCTCCGGGCGCTTCCAGATCAGAAACAGGTTGTCGGGGTGGAACTCGATGCGCGACACCTCATCGGGGTCCAGGGCCGAGGCCAGGGCGTGCTCATCGAGCTTGAAATGGCTGTGCAACAAATCCCGCTCGGCGGCATCGGGGTTGCTGAACAGCATCACCTCGGCATCCAGGCGTTCCACCGATTGCAGCGCGCCACCGGCCAGTTGAAAGCTTCTGATCATCGGCCGTTCACCAGGCCTGGCCGCGACGTTTCAGTTCCAGGCGACGGACGAACTCTTCCAGTACCAGCGAATACAAATCGTCCTGCAAGTACGCATCTTCAATACCGGCGTCCATGTTCGGGTTGTCGTTGACTTCGATCACCACCACCTTGTCGCCGGACTGCTTGAGGTCCACGCCGTAGAGGCCGTCGCCGATCAGGTTGGCGGTTTTCACGGCCAGGTCCACCACGGCTCGCGGGGCTTCGTGGACCGCCAGGGTGCGGCATTCGCCGTTGATGTCCTGGCCCTTGGCCTTGTGGTTGTAGATTTGCCAATGCCCCTTGGACATGAAGTATTGGCAGGCGAAGATCGGTTTGCGGTTAAGCACGCCGATGCGCCAGTCGTATTCGGTGTAGAAGAATTCCTGAGCCAGCAACAGCACCGAGTGTTCAAACAATTCAGCGGTCGCTTCAAGCAAGGCTTGCTGGCTTTCGACCTTGATCACGCCCCGGGAGAAACAGCCGTCGGGGATCTTCAGCACCAAGGGAAAGCCCAGGCGTTCGCCGACCCGTTCGAAATCTTCCGGTCGCTCCTTGTAGAGGATTTCAGTGGCGGGCATGCCGAGTTGATGGCTCTTGAGCAGGTCAGTCAGGTAGACCTTGTTGGTACAGCGCAGGATCGACGCCGGATCGTCCATCACCACCAACCCTTCACTCTCGGCTTTTTTGGCAAATCGATAGGTGTGGTTATCGACGCTGGTCGTCTCGCGGATCAGCAAGCCGTCGTATTCGGCAATACGCGCGTAGTCCTTGCGCTCGATCAATTCGACATCAATGCCCAACGTCTTGCCGACGCGCACGAAATTATCCAGTGCCTTCGCGTTGGAAGGCGGCAACGCTTCTTGCGGGTCATGCAGGATCGCCAGGTCATAACGGGCCAGCCGTCGTGAGCGTGGTACACGCCAGATCTTGCGACTGAAACTGTCCAGGGAGTTGGCGAATTGATCTTCCTGATCTTCGCGTAATTTATGCAGGGCGCCGGACTTTACGCCTTCGATGTGCCAACCATTAGTTCGGCGGAACTCAACTAACAAGATCGGGCACGGAAACACTTCAAACAACTGACGCGCCAGATCCTGCAAAGGCTCTATATTGGTTTTGCCGAAGTACAACGTCAGGGTAAAGCCTTCGGTGTCGCTGTAAAGATGATTGCTGAGGGCTTTTTCCAGGGGTTTATCCAGATCATCAAGGGCTAGGCCGTACAGGGATTTTTTGGTCAGCTCACTGATGGTCCGCACCGACGGAATGACCTTGTGCCCCCGCGCCTCGGCCAGCAACGAGCAGTAATAGCCGTGCCCCAGGTACTTGTAGCTGCGACACAGGTTGATCACCTGGACCCGTTTGCCCTGTTCGTTGTCCCGCGTCTGCTCGAGGTATTCCTGAGCGCTGACGATGTCCTCGCTGGGGAAATACGAGGCCCAGTCTTCCTTGCGTTCGACGATGATAATCAACTGACTTGAAGTTCTGCCTGCGTCATTTAAATAAGTTGCTGCCGGCAAAGTTTGCTCGGATACTTCGCGCCAATGACCTTGTACCGCTGACATAGTGATTGATCCGTTGGAGAACAAGACCTTTCCTATTAAGCACGAACTTTTTCGAAAGTCCCGTTTCGTTACGCAACTTTTACGGCGGTCATATGAACACTGTCTTTCGCTTGGCGGTAGTTGAAGACTTACCCGCGCTGCTGGAACTCGAACAGCAATGTTTCACCACAGACCGGCTCAACAGTCGCAGCTTTCTGTGGATGATTACTCGGGCTCATGGTCAGCTGTTGGTGGCCCAACGTGGGGAGCATTTGGTCGGCTATGCGGTGGTGCTGTTTCACCGGGGCACTTCGCTGGCGCGGCTTTACTCGATTGCGATCGCGGCCGAAGCGCGCGGCAGCGGGCTGGGCAAGCAGTTGCTAGAACGCATCGAATCCTGCGCCCTTGAACATGATTGTGCCTACTTGCGGCTTGAAGTGCGGATCGACAACCCCGCGGCGATTGCCTTGTATGAGCGCAATGGTTACCGGCGTTTCGCGCTGATCCATGACTACTACCAGGACCATGCCGATGCGCTGCGCCTGGAAAAGCGCATTCTTGAGCACCGTGATTCGCGCAATATCCAAGTCCCGTGGTACCGGCAGACCACCGATTTCACCTGCGGCCCGGCCTGCCTGTTGATGGCCATGGGGGCGCTGCAAGGTGATCGATGGCTGGAGCGTCGAGAAGAACTGCAAATCTGGCGTGAGGCGACAACGGTGTTCATGACCGCAGGCCATGGCGGCTGCAGCCCTCAAGGCCTGGCGCTGGCGGCATGGCGTCGGGGTTTTCGGGTGCGTCTACAACTGAGCATGGAAGGACCGCTGTTTCTCGATGGCGTGCGCGATGAGCATAAAAAAGACGTAATGCGCCTGGTGCACGAGGAGTTCACCACGCAGCTACTCGAGACGGATGTGGAGCGAGTGATCGGCGGCCCGCTGAACCTCCCTCGGCTACTGGACGATGGCGGACAACCGCTGGTGCTGATCAGCAGCTATCGGCTGACCCGCTCCAAGGCGCCTCATTGGGTGATCGTCACTGATTGCGATGATGAATTCGTCTACCTGCACGACCCGGATGTGGACCACAGCCAGCATCGCCAACCGATGGATTGCCAGCATTTGCCGGTCAGCCACGGGGAGTTCGAGAAGATGTGCAGCTTTGGCCGGGGCAAGCTTCGGGCGGCGGTTATCCTGTATGACCGAGCATAAGCCTCACAACTCTATAGTGCTGGCGAAGGCACCAACCTCCATTGTGGGAGCGAGCTTGCTCGCGATATCGGCGTCACATCCAGCACTATTGGTGACTGATACATCGCTATCGCGAGCAAGCTCGCTCCCACAGGGAATTGGCTGGTTTCAGGGGGGGGTTACTTCAGGCCAATCTTGTACAGCCTGCCGTCGTCCTCATCGGTCAGCACATACAAGTAGCCATCCGGCCCCTGCCGCACATCGCGGATGCGCTTGTTGAGTTCGCCGAGCAAGCGTTCCTCGTGAACCACTTTGTCGCCATCGAACTGCAAGCGGATCAACTCCTGGCTTACCAGCGCACCAATGAAAACGTTGTGTTGCCAGACCTTGAAGCGATCCGCATCGTAGAACGCCATGCCGCTGAGGCCGGGGGACTTTTCCCAGACATGGTGCGGCGCCACGGTGCCTTCAGCGGTCTTGCCCTTGGCTTCCGGGATCGGCTGGCCGGAATAATTGATGCCGTGGGTCGCCAGCGGCCAGCCGTAATTTTTGCCGCGTTCGATGATGTTGATCTCATCACCGCCCTGCGGGCCATGCTCGTTCTCCCAAAGGACGCCGGTCCACGGATTGAGCGCTGCACCTTGCGGATTGCGCTGGCCATAGGACCAGATTTCCGGGCGCACACCGGCCTGACCGACAAAGGGGTTGTCGTCTGGCACTTTGCCGTCCGGGTAGATCCGCACGACCTTGCCTTGCAGCTTGTCGAGGTCCTGCGCGGTCGGCCGATCGTTGTTTTCGCCCAAGGTGATAAACAGGTAGCCGTCGCGATCAAACACCAATCGTGAGCCGAAGTGATTGCCGACCGACAGCTTGGGCTCCTGGCGGAAAATCACCTTGAAGTCCTTGAGGGTTTTCAGGTCCTCGGACAATTGGCCTCGCCCGACCGCCGTGCCGGCCTTGTCGCCCGCACCACCGCCCTCGGCGTAGGACAGATAAACCGTGCGATCCTGCTTGAAGTCGGGCGACAGCACCACGTCCAGCAAACCGCCCTGCCCCTTGGCCCAGACCTTTGGCACCCCATTGATCGGTGCCGAGAGCTTGCCATCGTAATCCACCACCCGCAGATTGCCGGGCCGTTCGGTGACCAGCATGCCCTTGCGATCGGGCAGGAACGCCAAGGCCCACGGATGTTCAAGGCCCTTGGCAACTTGCCAGACCTCAAGGGTGCCCTGCTCGCTTTTCATATCCTGCGGCGGTGCCGCGAGAACGGGTACCGTGGCGGTGAGCAGTAAGCTGGCGCAGAAAGCAGCCAATAGGTTTTTACGCAACATGCACGATTCCTTTTGTCGTTCGAATAGCCGGCAAGACGCTGTCCTGCCGTTCAACGGTTGCTGGTGTCTGCATCTCGATGAGGCGGATTGGGAATGAATTTGGGCGGGCTGGAGGGAGCGGTTCGGTCCTGGGGATAGCGATTGCCGATGCCGCCGTTATCAAGGGTCGGTGGGCGGGGCACCGGGACGGTACTTGGCCCGCGAATCACCGGGGCTGCGGGTTGTGTGCCTTGCATGCTATTGGGATTGGCCCGGCGGATCGGGCTGTTGTAGGGGTTACTGGAATTGCCCGTGGGGCTCTGGGCCAGCAGCATTAACGAAGGTGGCGATGCCTGGGCCAGCTGACTCATCAGGCCACTGAATGCCAGTACGGTGCAGGCGAGCACGAATCTGTTCATGGGAGGCCTCTGGGCGTCAGCGTGGATAGAATCTTCGATAGCACGCTACGCCCGGGGTTCGGATTTGTTAACTAAAACCTCTTTCATAAGATGTAACACCAGTTGACGGCCCAGCAGGGCCGGGCCGCAGCCCGCTGAAACTTTTGCGCCGCGCCACGGGTCACCTGAACACATCACTCGCGAGTAGACGACCATGGCACGGGCAATCTGGAAAGGCGCAATCAGTTTCGGGCTGGTGCATATCCCTGTGGCGCTGGTTTCGGCGACGTCTTCTCAAGGGGTGGATTTCGACTGGCTCGACAGTCGCAGCATGGACCCGGTGGGTTACAAGCGCGTCAATAAGGTCACCGGCAAGGAAGTCACCAAGGAACACATCGTCAAAGGTGTGCAGTACGAAAAAGGTCGTTACGTGGTGCTCAGCGAGGAGGAAATCAAGTCGGCGCACCCGTTGTCCACGCAGACCATTGACATCTTTTCCTTTGTCGACGCCGAACAGATCCCCCTGCAAAACATCGACACGCCCTACTACCTGGCGCCGGATAAGCGCGGCGGCAAAGTCTATGCGCTGTTGCGCGAAACCCTCAGCAAGACCAACAAGGTCGCCCTCGCCCACGTTGTGCTGCATACCCGCCAGCACCTGGCGGCGCTGATGCCGCTGGAATCGGCGATGGTGCTGGTGATGCTGCGTTGGCCTGCCGAAGTGCGCAGTCTGGATACCCTGGAGTTAGGCACTGAGGTGACCAAACCCGAACTGGCCAAGGGCGAACTCGACATGGCCAAGCGTCTGGTGCAGGACATGAGCGCCGACTGGAAGCCCGAGGATTATCGCGACAGTTTTGAAGACAAGATCATGGCGCTGGTCGAGAAGAAGGCGAATGAAGGCAAGATTGAGGATGTGGAAACGGCGACGGGTGAAGAGGAGCGCAAGACAGCTGATGTGATTGATTTGACCGAGTTGCTGAAACGGAGCCTCGGGGGCAAGAGTGCCGGCAAGGCCGCAAGTAAGCCCGCTTCTAAAAGTAAAACGCCTGCCAAACCAGCGGCGGAAAAGAAAGCCACGAAGCGTTCCAGTGGCTGACTGTTTATTGGGGCATCCATAAACCTGCGGTGAAAGTACCGGCCTCTTTGCGGGCAAGCCCGCTCCCACAGGGTTTAGTGTCAGCGCATTAATTGGCGGCAACCGCAGAACCTTGTGGGAGCGGGCTTGCCCCGATGAGGCCCTACGCCGCAATACAGCATTCAGATCAGCACGAAAACCGCCAGCAACCCACCAAAAATCGCCCACTTCTCAAGATAGTAAAGTTTGCGATTACGCTTCTTCAGCGCCTTGCCCCGCAGCCGAATCGAGTAGATTTTGGCAAACAGGCGGTTAATGCCACCGGTCTTGTCCCCCGCATCATTCGGGGCACCCGCCGCCGACATCACGTTACGGCTGAACCAGCCATTGAACGCCGCCGCCCAGCGATACTTCATCGGCCGCTCGACGTCGCAGAACAGAATGATACGGTTCTGCTGGGTAGTGTTTTCGGCGTAGTGAATGAAGGTCTCGTCGAACATCACCGCTTCACCGTCGCGCCAGTGGTAGTTCTCACCATCGACGTTGATGTAGCAACCGGCATCGTTGGGCGTTTCAAGGCCCAGGTGATAACGGTAAGAGCCGGCGTAGGGATCGCGGTGGCGGACCAGTTTTGAACCCGGTGGCAACTCGGCGAACATCGCGGCTTTGATCGACCCGATGCTTTGCACCAACTCAGTGGTGCGCGGGCAGAGTTTCATCGCCGAAGGATGGCTGTCGCCGTACCACTTCAAATAGAAGCGCTTCCAGCCGGTCTTGAAGAACGAGTTGAAACCGATGTCGTCGTATTGGTTTGAGCGCTTGATCTCCCCGGTTCTGAGCAGGTTCTGACCTTCCTCGCGAATTTCTTCCCAATGCGCCTGCAACGGACTCAGGTCCGGGAAATCGGCCGGATTGAGGTAAGGCTTGTTGGGGATTTTCGAGAACAGATAAAGGAAGCAATTGATCGGCGCCAGAAATGACGAGTGATCACTCAGCTGGCGCCCTAGCTTGTGGCGCACCCGACCGCGCAGGTGGACGTAGGCAATGGATACTACATAAACAGCGGCAATGATCAGTTTCACAGAAATCGTCACACGTCAGAGGTGAACAAACTGCTTCCCCCGCCAACCCAGCGGCCCAGGGGGCTTGCGCAGCGTCTGAATACGAAACAGCGGTCCCGGTGGCGCGTCCTTGAGCCTGCGCCGACGGACGGCAGTTGATGAAAAGTGGCATTTTAGTCTCATTTTGTAACCAATAGTTAACCTTCAAATGTGAAAATCTGTCCGCTGGTGCCGCCAAAGCGCCCGTGCGGCCTCAACGCCCTATCGTTTAAAGAGCCAGACCAGTACAATCGCCGCCAAACATTACGCGCCCCCCTTGGTTGATGACGGGAATGAACCCCGTCTCAGCGCACTTTGACTCGGGCCAAGCGCTCCATATGCTGCTGTCCACTTATTGCCAGATGGACCTTCCGCTTCTGACCGGGATGCATTTCCCGTGGTTCGGATACCGGAAACGGGTACTGAATCGGTACTGCCGCAACCCTAGCTACTCTGAATGCTTCGCAGGAAAAACCTTTGATCTCTACAGCTAACATCACGATGCAGTTCGGCGCCAAGCCGCTATTCGAAAACGTTTCGGTCAAATTCGCCGCGGGCAACCGCTACGGTCTTATCGGCGCCAACGGTTGCGGCAAGTCGACCTTCATGAAAATCCTCGGCGGCGACCTTGAGCCGTCCGGCGGCCAGGTCATGCTCGAACCGAACGTGCGCCTGGGTAAATTGCGCCAGGACCAGTTCGCCTACGAAGAATTCACCGTGATCGACACCGTGATCATGGGTCACGAAGAGCTGTGGAAGGTTAAAGCCGAGCGCGACCGCATCTACTCGCTGCCGGAAATGACCGAAGAAGACGGCATGGCCGTGGCCGAGCTGGAAACCGAGTTCGCCGAGATGGACGGCTACACCGCCGAATCCCGTGCCGGTGAATTGCTGCTGGGCCTGGGTATCGGCATCGAGCAGCACTTCGGCCCGATGAGCGAAGTGTCCCCGGGCTGGAAACTGCGCGTCTTGCTGGCTCAAGCGCTGTTCTCCGATCCTGAAGTGCTGTTGCTCGACGAACCGACCAACCACCTGGACATCAACACCATCCGCTGGCTGGAAAACATTCTGACCCAGCGCTCCAGCCTGATGATCATCATCTCTCACGACCGTCACTTCCTGAACAGCGTGTGCACCCACATGGCTGACCTGGATTACGGCGAGTTGCGCCTGTTCCCGGGCAACTACGACGAGTACATGACCGTGGCGACCCAGTCCCGCGAGCAACTGCTGTCGGACAACGCCAAGAAGAAGGCACAGATCTCGGAACTGCAATCGTTCGTCAGCCGCTTCTCGGCCAACGCCTCGAAAGCCAAGCAGGCCACTTCCCGCGCCAAGGCGATCGACAAGATCCAGCTGGCCGAGGTCAAGCCTTCGAGCCGTGTGAGCCCGTTCATCCGCTTCGAACAAACCAAGAAACTGCACCGTCAGGCGGTCATCGTCGAGCGCATGGCCAAAGGCTTCGACGGCAAGCCGCTGTTCAAGGACTTCAGCTTCCAGGTTGAAGCGGGCGAACGCGTCGCGATCATCGGCCCGAACGGTATCGGTAAAACCACCCTGCTGCGCACCCTGGTCAACGAACTGACCCCGGATGCCGGCACCGTGAAGTGGACCGACGCCGCAGAACTGGGCTACTACGCCCAGGACCACGCGCACGACTTCGAAGACGACTGCAACCTGTTCGACTGGATGGGACAGTGGACCCAGGGCGGCGAGCAAATCGTTCGCGGCACCCTCGGCCGCATGCTGTTCTCCAACGACGAGATCCTCAAGTCGGTCAAGGTTATCTCCGGTGGTGAGCAAGGTCGCATGCTGTTCGGCAAGCTGATCCTGCAAAAGCCGAACGTGCTGATCATGGACGAACCAACCAACCACTTGGACATGGAATCCATCGAGGCGCTGAACCTGGCGCTTGAGAACTACCCGGGTACGCTGATCTTTGTCAGCCACGACCGTGAGTTCGTATCGTCGTTGGCCACCCGCATCATCGAGTTGAGCCCTAGCGGCGTGATCGACTTCAGCGGTACTTATGATGACTACCTGCGTAGCCAGGGCGTTGTGTTCTAAACGTTCGCTATAAATGAAAAGCCCTGCCCTTGTGACGGGGCTTTTTGCATTTCAGGGCCAAGCAATGTTTTGGTGGGGCCTTCAAGCACAACGAATATAGTTAGCCTGCTTCCTTTTATTCCTCACCCAAGCCATGATGCAGCTCTCCCACCGCCGCCCGCGAACGAGCCGTCATGTCAGTGCAGCAACTGCCACCGCAAAGCTCCATGGCGATCACCCTGCAGATCGTCTCCATCGTTTTCTATACCTTTATTGCCTTCCTCTGCATCGGCCTGCCGATTGCGGTGTTGCCGGGGTATGTCCACGAACAGCTGGGGTTCAGTGCGATCATCGCGGGACTGACCATCGGCTCTCAATACCTGGCCACCCTGCTCAGCCGCCCAATGGCCGGGCGTATGTCAGACACCATTGGCACCAAACGGGCGATTGTTTACGGCCTGTCGGGGATTGTGCTGAGCGGTGTGCTGACGTTGATTTCAACCTTGCTGCAAAGCTTTCCACTGATGAGCCTGTTGATCCTGATCGCCGGTCGCTTGTTGCTCGGCATCGCCCAGGGCTTGATTGGCGTGGGCACGATCAGCTGGTGCATGGGCCAGGTCGGTGCAGAGCACACCGCGCGCTCGATTTCGTGGAACGGCATTGCGTCTTACGGCGCCATTGCGATCGGGGCGCCGCTGGGCGTGGTGATGGTCGCCGAGTACGGCTTTGCCAGCTTGGGGATCGCGCTGTCACTGCTGGCCCTGGCCGCCCTGTTGCTGATCCGCAATAAACCCTCGGTGCCGGTGATTCGTGGTGAACGCCTGCCGTTCTGGGCGGTGTTCGGGCGCATTGCGCCCTTCGGTGCCAGCCTGAGCCTGGCCTCCATCGGTTACGGCACCCTGACGACCTTTATCACCTTGTATTACGTCAGCCGTGGCTGGACCGGCGCGGCCTACTGCCTGACGGTTTTCGGGATCTGCTTTATTGTGTCGCGCTTGCTGTTTATCTCCGCGATCAGCCGCTTCGGCGGTTTCACCTCGGCGATTGCCTGCATGAGCATTGAAACGGTGGGCCTGGTGCTGCTGTGGCTCGCACCCTCCACCGCCTATGCGCTGATCGGCGCGGGCCTGGCCGGGTTCGGCCTGTCGCTGGTGTATCCGGCGCTGGGGGTTGAAGCGATCAAGCAAGTGCCCAACTCCAGTCGCGGCGCGGGTTTGAGTGCTTATGCGGTGTTTTTTGATCTGGCACTGGCGATTGCCGGGCCGTTGATGGGCGCGGTGGCGTTGAACCTGGGGTATTCGTGGATCTTCTTCAGTGCGGCGCTGTTGTCGGTGACCGGGCTGGGTTTGACCTTGATACTCAAACGCCGCGCAATGGCCTGATGGGCGGCGATTACTGATCGGCGGTTTGCATTCCAGCGCGGGTAGGCTTGCCCAAAGCGTGCGAGAAGAACCGCCCGGCTTCAGACACCATGTTGCGATGGATGTCCTCGCGGTCAACGCCGTCGGCATCGGTGCACAACGCCGGCATGGCGGCGATCTGCTCTTCGTTGCACGGCGCCATGAATACGAAGTGCCCTGCCCCCGCTAGCAATTTGAAGTCCGGTGCGATCGGCAGCTTGCGTGCCAGGGCAGCGGCATTTTTGTCGAACGCCACCAGTTTGTCGCCATCGCCACTGTAGAGCAGCACCGGCACATGCACGTCAGCCAGTGTGTGGCGGCCGAACTTCAGGCTCAGCGGCGCCATCAGCAGCAATGCATGCACGCGCGGGTCCGCCACCGGTTGCAAGTCATCACGGTCGACAATCAGCTCGCCCTGGGTGTTGCAGGCATCACGATCGTCCGGGCGCTCCTGGCAGTAACGGCGCAGACGATCCAGGTCAGGCGTGGCGCCGGACAGGATCAACGCGGTTTCGCCGCCCGCCGAATAACCGATCACGCCGACCTGGTCGGCATTGACGAAAGGCGCGAGCATACGGTCGCCCAAGGTCGCGGTAATGGCTTCGGAAATCTGGATGGGCCGGCCGTAAAGGTTACTCAACGTACCGAGGCGGCTGTGGTCTTTGGAGTTGTCACCGGGATGGATCACCGCCACCACCACAAACCCTTTGCGTGCCAGCGAGGTGGCAAGGTCGTGCAGCGCCAGCGGGGTTCCGGTGTTGCCGTGAGACAGCATCAGCATCGGGAAACGGCCCATGGCGACGCGGATGTCCTCGCCTGCCTCGACTGTGTAACCTTCGATTTTGCTGGTGTGTTCCCGGTCGCTGGAGGGATAGAACGCGATGGCGCGCATCGGCTGCAAATCCAGCGGGTCGAGAAAACTCATCTCATGGAAGCCGACGCTCCAGTGAGGACGTAGCCCAGGCGCGGCGTGCACTGAATTCAGGCTGCTGAGCAGGCAAATCAGAAACGTTGCACAAAGACGCACCATGGGATGCCCCACCTTGTTACTGGACCGGAGTCGGTAACCCTCGACTGCATAACCCGGGCCACAATCTGTAATGACCAGAAACAAAAAACTCCGTATCTGGCACTTGCGTGATCAGAATACAGAGTTTTTTGGGTGGTGCCTGAGCTGTTTGAGCTCTTTACGCAAGTCTTACGCAGCGGCGAACAATTGCTCGCTGATTTGCGTGTGAGCATCGCTCATGGCTTTGGTGCGCACTTCGTCACCGTAGGCCAAGCCGTGGGCGCGAACAAACTCAATGTCGGTGATGCCGATGAAGCCGAACAGCACCTTCAAGTACTCTTCGTGCGCAACGCCAGTCGCCTGACCGGCATGCAGACCGCCGGACGTCGAGACGATCACGACTTTCTTGCCACCGCACAGGCCTTCAGGGCCGGCTTCGGTGTAGCGGAAGGTTCGACCGGCAACGGCGATGCGGTCGATCCAGGCTTTGAGTTGGGTTGGAATGGTGAAGTTGTACATCGGCGCGGCGATCACAACAGCATCAGCAGCGAGGAATTCGGCCAGGGTGGTGGCGCTCAGCTCGGCTTCGTGCTGTTGCGCGGCGTTGCGCAGTTCAGCGGTGGTGCCGGCGGCGACCAGTGTGGTGGCGGAGAAATGGCTGATGGCATCGGCGGCCAGGTCACGGTAGGTCACTACGGCGGTTGGCTCGGCGGCTTGCCAGGCTTTGACGACTTCGCTGCTCAGCAGACGGGAAGCCGAGTTGTCACCAAGAATGCTCGAATCGATATGCAACAGTTTCATAAGGGATCTCCAGGTGAGGATCGCCACCGGGCGATCTGATGGGGAGGATCCTACAGATGAAACCAATAGCTGATTAGCCCGCAACAATGCGATAGTTCGTCCCACTGATAGAACAATCGGATTTCAATCATGCAAGACCTCAACGACCTCTACTATTTTGCCAAGGTGGTCGAAGCCGGCGGATTCGCCGCAGCCGGGCGTTTGCTGGGGATTCCCAAGTCCCGGTTGTCGCGACGCATTGCCGAGCTGGAAGAACGCCTCGGCGCACGGTTGCTGCAACGTACCACCCGACAGCTGAAGTTGACGGCGGTGGGCGAACGTTACCTGCGGCACTGTCAGGCGATGCTGCTGGAAGCCGAAATGGCCGATGAAGCCGTGGCCAGTATGTCCAGCGAACCCAGGGGACGCCTGCGGGTGTCGTGCCCCGTCGGCCTGGCCCACGAAATGCTGCCGACGGTGATCAGCCGATTCCTCGAAAAGCACCCCCAGGTGCAACTGGAAGTCATGCTGCTCAATCGCCGGGTCGACCTGGTGACCGAAGGCGTCGATGTCGCGCTGCGGGTCCGTGAGTTGGGCGATGAAGATCCGCTGCTGGTGACCCGCCGCTTGCGCCAGGCACAGATGGCGATGGTCGCCAGCCCGGCCTTCCTGCACGGACGTGAGATCAACCACCCCGAAGACCTGAAAACCTTGCCGGTGCTCGGCGCGCTGGAAGCCGACCGCATGGTGCACATTCGCATGCTCGATCAGCAGGGTAAAAGCTTCGACTTGAGCCTGGAAGCACGATTGGGCATCGACGATTTCATCGTGCGCAAGGCCTGCACACTCGCTGGCCAGGGGTTCACGATGCTGCCGATGATGTATTGCGAACAGGAACTGGAAAATGGCTCGCTGGTGCAGTTGCTGCCCGACTGGTCATTGCCTGGCGGCTGGCTGCAAGCGGTCTACCCTCATCGGCGCGGGGTGATGCCGGCCGTGCGCGCCTGGATCGACCATTTGATCGAATCATTCAATGCCTGTGGGGACCGATTGATATGAAGGCTGGACGTATGAGCGAAGAGGACGTCGCGCAATTCTGCCTCGCGCTGCCCGGTGCGCGGGAAGACTATAAATGGGGAGGTGTACGGGTGTTTTCGATTGCGGGGAACAAGATGTTCGCCTTGCAGAACCTGCGCGGCGATTCCCTGGCCTTCAAGGTCGACAAGGATCTGTTCCTGGGGCATTGCGACCGTCCGGGCATTCACCCGGCGCCGTATCTGGCGCGGGCCCAGTGGATCATCATGCAAACACCCTACCCGCTGGGTGCCGAGGAGCTGCAGGAATTGTTGAAACGCTCGCACCAGTTGGTGGTGAGCAAGCTGCCCAAGCGTACCCAGGTCAGCTTGCAGCTTTAGAGCAATGCAAACAAATGAGCGCCGAGGAACAACTGGTCGATCCAGAACACCTGGTGCATCAGCACAATGAGCCAGAACACCAGTTGAAACGAGACCTTGCGGGTCTTGTGCCGAAACACCTGCTGAGCCAGCAAGGCACCCGGCCAGCCGCCCGCCAGTTCCACCGCGTGCAACACGTTTTCCGGGGTGCGCCAGCTGTCGGCGCGCGCCTTGCGCTTATCGCTCCAGTACAGAAAGAACGCCAGCACACTGACGATGCCATAGGCCGCCAGCGGAATCAGCGAAACTCCGTGCAGCCACAGCGACACCGAGCCCGTCAGCGGCAGCGCGCACAGAATCGCCAACACCAGCAGTTTCAACCGTGGATGCTGGACCCGCTCGCCCCCGGACCTGCGTCCGGGGTTGTTGCGCGCGCTGGCGTCACTCATGGCGTGACCGCGGTCCAGTCGACCCAGCCAAACTGCCAGGTGGCCAGGATCACCAGGCCAAACGCGATGCGATACCAGGCGAATGCCGCGTAGCTGTGACTACCGATGAACACCAGCAAGGCCCTGACGGCAATCATCGCAAAGACGAATGCGGTGACAAAACCGATCGCGAATACCGGGAAGTCAGACGGCACGAACAGGTCGCGGTACTTGTAGCCCGAGTACACCGCTGCCGCGACCATGGTCGGCATCGCCAGGAAAAACGAGAACTCCGTGGCAGTCTTGCGCGACAACCCGAACAGCAAGCCGCCAATGATGGTCGAGCCGGAACGCGAGGTCCCGGGAATCATGGCCAGGCACTGGGCAAAGCCGACTTTCAGGGCGTCTTTCCAGGTTATTTCGTCGACGGTGTGAGCGTGCACTTCGTGCTGGCGCCGTTCCGCCCAGAGCATGACGACACCGCCCACGACCAATGCCGTGGCCACAGTGATCGGGTTGAACAGGTAGTGGTGAATCAGATCGGAAAAAATCACCCCCAGCACCACGGCCGGCATGAAAGCGATCAGCAGGTTCGCGGTAAAGCGTCGAGCGCTCGGCTGAGACCGCAAGCCTGTGACCACATCGAAGATCTTGCGGCGAAACTCCCACACCACTGCCAGGATCGCCCCCAGCTGGATAATGATGTTGAAAGCGATGGCCCGTTCGCCACCGAAGTTGAGCAAGTCAGCCACAATGATCTGGTGACCGGTACTGGAAATGGGCAAAAACTCCGTCAGCCCCTCTACAACCCCAAGAATCAATGCCTGAAAGGCGGTCCAAAGATCCATCAATCCCCCAAAGGCGATGCGCCAAGGCATGCCCCGTTAGTTTTTTAGTCGTTCACTGCGCCAAGCGTAGCCGAAGTCCTGCGCACAAAGGATCCAGACGAAACCGTAAAAATTCCGTGAAAAATCAACTTGGATTCAGGTTTTTCCGCGCGGGGCCGAAATCCTATCAGACAAGCCCTGATAACGCTGCTGCGTAATGAGACTTGGGTCGCATATGCCCGACCGGCAAAGCGTGGTTGGATGCTGGCAATCGTTTATTACAAGAAGAAGAAATCGGAGTGACAGCGTTATGAACAGCTTGCGCAGTGTGTCGATCAGCCGACGCTTGTGGCTCATCTTGATTGTTTCGGTGGTGATGTTATTGACCTTGGGCGTGTTGATGCTCAAGCAGATCCATAGCGACCTGTACCAGGCAAAAGCCCAGAAAACCCAGCACGTGGTGCAGACCGCCAGCGGCATTCTGACCTACTACCACGGCCTGGAAACCGCCGGCACGCTTACCCGCGATGCCGCGCAGAAGCAGGCACTGACCGCTGTGCGCGGACTGCGCTATGACCAGAACGACTATTTCTGGATCAACGACTTGACGCCGGTGATGGTGATGCACCCGGCCAACCCCAAACTCGATGGGCAAAACCTCTCGGCAATCCGCGACCCGGACGGTTTTGCGCTGTTCAACGAAATGGTGGCCGTCGCCAAGGCCAAGGGCGCCGGCACGGTCAACTACCGCTGGCCTAAACCGGGCGCCAGCGACCCGGTCGGGAAAACCTCCTACGTCAAATTGTTCGAGCCTTGGGGCTGGGTGATCGGCTCGGGCGTGTACATCGACGACATGCAGGCCGAGTTCTACGGCCAAGTCTGGAAGGCTTCGTTCGTCGGCCTGGTGATTGCGCTGATCATGGCGTTGCTGGTGATCATGATCGCTCGCAGCATCGTGCGCCCGCTTCAGGATACGGTGAACGCCATGGCCAATATCGCCAGCGGTGAAAGCGACCTGACCCGCAGCCTCGACACCCGTGGCCAGGATGAAGTCACGCAGCTGGCACGGCACTTCAATGCCTTTACTGCCAAACTGCGAGGGGTGATCAGCGAGCTGCAGGTGTCCGCCAGCGCCCTGGGCCAGTCGTCCAGCGAGCTGGGCAACGATGCCGCCCAGGCCCAGCAACGCAGTCAACAACAGTCTCAGCAGATGGAGTTGGTGGCGACCGCGATCAACGAAGTGACTTACGGTGTGCAGGACGTGGCCAAGAATGCCGAGCATGCGGCCAGCGAAATGCGCGATGCCGAATCCCAGGCGCAGCAGGGGCAGATCAACATTGACGGCAGCCTGCAGCAGATCGACAAACTGTCCGGCACCATCGATCAAGCCGTGGAAGTGATTCGCACCCTGGCCGCTGAAAGCACCCAGATTGGCAGTGTCCTGGAGGTGATCCGCTCCATCGCCGAGCAAACCAACCTGCTGGCGCTCAACGCGGCCATCGAGGCTGCCCGCGCCGGAGAGCAAGGCCGAGGCTTTGCGGTGGTGGCCGATGAAGTGCGCCTGTTGGCCCAGCGCACCCAGAAGTCCACGGCGGAGATCCAGTCGATGATCGAACGCCTGCAGACTCACTCCGAAGCGGCGGTGAAAGTGATCGGCGACAGCAGCCGAGCTTCGCAACTGACCATCGAACAGGCCGGTCTGGCCGGTGCCAGCCTGAATGCAATCGGCCAGGCGCTGCGCAACCTCAACGGGCTGAATGCATCGATCGCCAGCGCGACTCTGCAGCAAGCCCATGTGGTGGAAGACATCAATCAGAACGTCACCCAGGCCGCGGGGTTGTCCCACAGCACTGCGCTGGCGGCGGAGCAGTCGAGTGTGGCCAGTGTGCGACTCAAGGATTTGAGCGAGCAGTTGAACGGCCTGCTCAAACAGTTCCGCGTTTAGGTCATAACACACCCCCTGTGGGAGCGAGCTTGCTCGGGATAGCGGACTGGCAGTTAACTTTAATGTGACTGACCTGCCGCCATCGCGAGCAAGCTCGCCCCCACAGGTTTTGCGTTTTAACTGACGGTGTCGGGCAAGCTCGCGCATCACAATCTAGGTACAATCCGCCCCCTCTTTCGTCTTCCCCAAGGAACCTCCATGTCCGGGCTTGAACTGTTTGCCGCCACCCTCGGCGTGATTGCCGTCTGGTTGACGGTCAAACAGAACCCCTGGTGCTGGCCGATCGGTCTGATCATGGTGTTGCTCTACAGCTGGATCTTTTTTGAAGTGAAGCTGTATTCGGACATGCTCCTGCAAGTGATCTACGCCGCGTTGCAGCTCTACGGCTGGTGGCAATGGACCCACGCGGGTGAGGCAAATACCGGTCGGCAGGTCAGCCGGCTTGATGCCAAATCGATCGCCATTGGCCTTGCGGCCGGCGCCATCGGCAGTCTGCTGCTGGGCGCCGCCATGGCGCACTGGACAGATGCCGCGCAGCCCTGGCTTGACGCCGCGCTGACCGGGTTCAGCCTGGTGGCGCAACTATGGATGGCGCAAAAGCGCGTGCAATGCTGGCCGTTGTGGATCGCCGTTGATGTAATTTTCGTTGGGCTGTTCCTTTATAAAGGCATGTACCTGACCGCTGCCCTCTATGCGCTGTTCCTGTTGCTGGCTGTGCAAGGCTGGCGCGAATGGCGCGCCGACCCGGCCTTGCGCGCATGAAAGTGCTGGTGCTCGCGGGCCCGGAATCCAGCGGTAAAAGCTGGCTTTCGGGTGAGATTCACGCCAATTTTGGCGGCATATTAGTCAATGAGTACGTTCGGCACTTTATCGAAAGCGAAGCCCGTGAAACCCGCTACGATGACATTACCTCGATAGCTCATGGCCAGCTTATGTGGGAGGACGAAGCACGCGCCAGGCAACCGTCACTGCTGATCCTCGATACGCACCTCTTAAGCAATATCCTTTGGAGTCGCACGTTGTTTGGCGATTGCCCGGTATGGATCGAGCAAGCATTGCTGGCCCGGCGCTACGACCTGCATTTGCTGCTGAGCCCTGAAACCGTGGCTTGGCATGACGATGGGCAACGTTGCCAGCCGCAACTGGCAGAACGCCAGGCGTTTTTCCAGGCCAGCCATGAATGGCTTGACCTGCACCGCCAACCTTGTCAGGTACTGCAAGGTGACTGGCAGCAGCGCAAGGACGCGGCATTCGAGGCGGTGACGCGCTTGCTCAACGCCTGACCGGAGCGCCCCTCGACGCCGCACCTGTCCATTCCTGAAACACTCATTCCTGCGCAAACCCGCGATCTAAAGCGGGCCGAGCGTTCCCGCAAGAAAATGTTAAGCCACTGATACAACCTGCCTTCAATGCCCCCAGCGTGCACCGCCGCCCGCATGGACTGCGTTTTTGCGCAGCTCTGTCTCAGTGGCGTTACACAATTTTTTTGACCCCCCCGACAATTTAATTCAACCAACTGTTTTTTAAGGAAAAACAGAAAGCGGCACACCTTCTGCTCTCTACCTCGCAACGCTGATAAGGGCCAGCGTTCCAATTACAGAAGGAATTGCCGCCGTGGGGAAATTTGATAGAAGTATCTTTAGCCTCCTGTTGTTCGGATGCGCACTGGGCTTAACAGTTTGCCTGCCCGTACAGGCTGACAACGGCATCATAACGATCAAACGTGATGTCCAGACCCGCAACGCAACCATTCCGCCGGTAATCCCCGACCCTAACCCCACGACCGTCAATGCCAACCCGTCGAGACAAATCCTCCAGCAAACGAACGAGTTGAGCGACGGCGACTTTGCCAACGTCGCCAGTGGTGCAGGCATCAACCGCCTGGTCACTCAAAACACCAACAATCTGGGCGGCAACATCAGCAACCAGAGCCAACTTTCCAACCTCCCTGCCGGACGTTCGGGAAATTCGGGCAACGGGATTGCCAACATGGTCAATTCAAACGTCCAGCAGGGCCTGGGTGCTCTGAAAATCATAACGGGAGACCGTTAAGATGAATCGTTCGCTGCTAATGATCGCCATGTTTTGCAGTGCATCGACCTTTGCCCAACCTCCCGTCATCAATAACGCCGACATTGACGGTTCGGGCATGCAGTACCAAGGCAACCTCACGGTTAACCAGGCGGCGGGCGATTTTCAGCAACAGGCCAACGCCCGGGCCATCGCCATTGGTACCAACGCCAGTGCGACCACTCAGATTCGCCAGCGTTTGCGCACCCAAGTCGACCCCAGAATTGATGCCCAGTCCAACATACAGGGCGACTCCTTCAGTCACGGCAACGGCGTACTGGGTGTCAACCAGAGTGCGGGCGCCAGTAACCAGCAAGCCAACGCACTGCGTATCAGCATCAGTGCTCAGCCGCAAAGTATCGACGACAGCGTCCTCATGCAACAGAACGTGGCGCTGCTCAACAACTCCGATCCAACTGACTCTGCACCAGGCTATCGCCAGGTCACTACCAGTGACCAGGCATTCACCGGTAGCCGTGGGGTGATCCAGTTGAATCAGAGCGCCGGGGTGGGAAACAGAATGGCAAACACCCTAAGCGTAAGGGTCGCGGATTGACCCGAAAAGGTAAGAAACAACACTTAACCTAAAATAAGTACGGAGAATCACCATGAAACCTTCGATGGCAATCAAGCCTCTGGTTTTCGCAATTGCTGCGGTCATGGCTGTTGCTGTACAAGCTGGGCAGCGTGACGACCACCATAATGGCCATAACAATGGCCATAATAACAACGGTCAACACACCCCTCCTCCAACAAAGATCCCTGTTTATGCGACTGCCAATGCTTGGGACAACCAAAGCAGCACTGGCAACCGTATCCGTAACGAAGGGACTGTCAACGATGCAAGTATGAGCAGCTCTGCCACAGGCACTAGCGGCAACGTCGGTGTCAACGTGGCAGCAGGCAGCGGCAACCAACAAGACAACGCGGCCGCTATCGCAAACGCTGCAGCTGCAGCCACCGATAACAGCTTCGTGTTCGGCACTGCCTCTGCCACCGCTAGCGTTCGGCAATACAGCAACAATAACCGTGTCGACAACTACGGTGTCACAAACACTGGCGCGATGAGTGGATCGGGCAATAACGGCAGCGGCAATATGGGGATCAACATTGCCGGCGGCGACCTGAACCAACAGAAAAACACCATGGCTATTGCCAATACCAATGCTCCACTCGGTAATGCAACAGCCACCGCCTCTGCCGATCAACAAGGTCCTGGCCTGGTTGTGAATAACAGCGCCGATCGGACTTATCGCGTGGATACCATCACCGTTACCAATACGGCGAGCGGCAGCTTCTCCAAAGATAAGTCGTTTGACGCGAGCGGCAGTCAAAGCGCTTCTTCTAGCTGGGATAAGAGCGGTTCCAAAAGCTATGACGCCAGCGGTTCAAAAAGCGTTGATATAAGCGGTTCTCACAGCAGTAATGCGAGCGGTTCCAACAGCAGCAATGCCAGCGGTTCCAACAGCAGCAGTGCAAGCGGTTCTTCGAGCGCTTCTTTGAGTGCTTCCTTGAACGCTACGTTGGACGCTACTGCGGCGGCTTCCAACTCCTCTACCGTCAATAACGGCTGGGGCGACCGCACTCGCAGCAGTTCTTCCGACGCATCGTTTAACGCATCGCTCGACGCAACGCTTGATGCATCGATAGACAAATCGTATGACAAATCGCACGAATCCTCGTACGACAAGTCGCGCGATTCCTCGTACGACAGATCTCGCGATTCGTCGTTCGAAAAATCGTACGACAAGTCGTATACGAAGTCGTCTGACTCCTCGTACGAAAAATCGGGCAGTCAATCGTCCGAGTCTGAGTACGCTAAAGCGAAAAGCTACAGTGAAAGCAGCTCTTATGATTTGAGCAACACCTACTCCTATCAAGTGCTGACTCCAACTGGCTGGGCTAACCCTGTGACCAACACTGCAACCCTGACCGGTTCGGTGAATGGCGGCAGTGGCAACCTGGGCGTCAACGTGGCTGCTGGTGTGGGCAACCAACAAAGCAACTCGCTGGCCATTTCCAACAACTCGTTCTAATGCTGTCTCTGGAGGCCCCCTTACGGGGGCCTTTTTCAACACCACCAGAGGGCGTCCAATCATGCGTATTCTCGCCTTGGCATTTTTGCTTTGCGTGGCCACTGTGATCGAGGCAGCACAAATGCCGCTGTCCATCCTGCCGGGCGGCGCCTTGGTGTACAAGCCGATCCAGAGCGTTCGCGAGAGAAAATTTGCCGATCTGGTACAACAGAAAACCGACTTCAGTTGCGGCGCAGCTGCGCTGGCAACCATCTTGCGCCAGGCCTATTGGCTGGACGTGAATGAAGAACAGATCATCGAAGGCATGCTGGCACACTCCGATCAAGATCTTGTCCGTGTCCAGGGCTTCTCCATGCTCGACATGAAGCGTTACGTGGAGAGCATCGGCATGCGAGCCCGTGGCTATCGGGTAGCACCGGAAACGTTGAGTGAAATCAGAATCCCGGTAGTGGTCCTCATGGATATCCGTGGCTACAAACACTTTGTGGTCATGCAAAGGGTCCATCAGGGCTGGGTCTATATCGGAGATCCGGTACTCGGTCATAAACGCTACAAAGTCGACGACTTTATAAAAGGCTGGAACGGCATCGTCTTTGCCATCATTGGCCAGGGCTACGACAAAACCAATGCGTTACTCGACCCGCCCATGCCGCTGACCGCCAGGAACCGCGTCAACGCCTTCAGCCCGGTGCAAGACGCAGAGTTGATGGATTTTGGATTCATCCAAAGCGACTTCTTCTAATAACAAGGGAGCACGACGCTCCGGGAGCATCCCATGAAGACTCCAATCTGGCTGGCCGTGGTCTGCCTGGCCGCCAGCCTGCCGACACAAGCGCAGACGTTCAAACCCATTGAACTGAAGGATCAGGAGTTGGCAACCCTGCGTGGCCGCTATGTCATGCCGGGACGGATCATCAGTTTCGGCATTGCCATGACCAGCACTTGGCAAAATGCCAATGGTGAAGTGATCGGGGCAACTTCCTCGATGCAAATTCAACAATCGACTATCAAGCCGCAGTTCTATGTATCGATGATCGATGAAAAAGGTAATGGCTCAACGCGCTCGCAAGGTACGAGCACGGGCACCGGTACCGTCACTGGCGGCAGCGGCCTCAATACCACCGAAGGCGTCACTCAAGTCGTGCGGGCCGCCGGTGACAACAATACGGCCTACAACAACGTTGATATCAACGTCACAAAGGCCAACCAGGCGCCAGCAACGCAACAACAGGGACAGGCACTGACCTCAGGCTCGACGTTGGTCGGCAACAATGGCGCGGGCTCGCTTAGCGTTTCTTCGACCGGTTCGGGTGTGCAATTCAACATCGTGGCCAACAACAACCAGGGCAGTACCGTACAACGCCTGGCCCAGGGTGGGCTGATGCAGAACACGACGTTGCTCGGCAGTAGCAACCAGGTCCGCAACCTCACGTCCTTCAATGTCGTGTTGCGTGACAACGTGCCGACAGCGGGATCAGTGAGCGGCAATCTGGACCAACTCAAAGGTCTTCGCACTATCGGATTCTGATCTACGCTCAGTCTCATCAGATGTAGTCAGAAGGGACGGCTAACCCATGCAACGATCTTTAACGTTCAGAGCTTTGGTCTGTTTGAGTAGCCTGGCCCCGGCCTCAATGCTATACGCGGCACCGGATCCCCAGGTCGAAATCCTAAAACAAGAACTCATGGAGTTGAAACAGCGTTACGAAGCACAGCAGAACGCGTTGATGGTACTCGAGCAACGCGTTCGTCAAGTCGAAGAAGCACCTGCGACACCGGCTCCCAAACGCCTGACCAAATCCCCCGCCGAACCCGCCAGGGGTGGCCAGGCGGTAGCCGCCGGTGCGCCCGGAACCACCGGAAGCTCATACGGCCAATCGCTCAAGGACGATTCGGAGCCTGCGCAAAGCGTTTCCAACCTGTATGACGAAGCCAGCGGCTTCTTCGGGGGCGGCAAGTTCAGCGTCGAAACCGGCCTGACCTACACGCACTACGATACCCGCGCCTTAACGCTCAACGGATTCCTTGCACTGGACTCGATTTTTCTCGGTAACATCAACCTCGACCGCATCAAGGCCGACAACTGGACCCTGGACCTGACCGCCCGTTACAACGTGGCACAGCGCTGGCAGTTCGACATCAACGTCCCCGTTGTCTATCGCGAATCGACGTATTCCTCCGGTGGCGCTGGTGGCGCAGGCCCGGTGACGTCTGACGCAACCGTTACTCGCGACCCAACCATCGGCGATGTGAACGTTGGCGTGGCCTACAAGTTTCTGGATGAGTCGGCCAACCTGCCCGACGCGGTCGCTACTCTGCGCGTCAAGGCACCGACCGGCAAGGACCCCTACGGCATCAAGCTGGTCGAAGATCCGAACAACGACAACCTCGCGGTACCCGAGGACTTGCCTACCGGTAATGGTGTCTGGTCGATCACCCCGGGTCTTTCGCTGGTCAAGACCTTCGACCCTGCCGTGCTGTTCGGCAGCTTGTCCTACACCTACAACCTGCAGGACTCTTTCAGCGACATCAGCCCTCAGGTCGGTTCCAAGGTGAAAGGGGACGTGAAGCTGGGCGATTCATGGCAGGTCGGCGCCGGTATTGCCTTCGCCTTGAACGAGAAGATGAGTATGTCGTTCTCATTCACCGATCAGTTCGCCCGCAAGAGCAAGATCAGGCCGGACGGTGGTGATTGGCAGTCGATTTCCAACAGTGATTACAACTCGGCCAACTTCAACATCGGCATGACCCTGGCCGCCTCCGATAACCTGACGATCGTTCCCAACCTGGCCATCGGCCTGACCGACGACTCGCCAGACTTCTCCTTCAGCCTGAAATTCCCCTACTACTTCTGATCCACAACAACAAAGCCCCGCTGCGACTTCAATCCCAGCGGGGCTTTTGTGTGTGGAGCATTAAATCTGCCTCTAACGGATCTGATGTTTGTGCAGCAAACGGTAGAAGGTCGGCCTGGATATCCCCAGCACTTTGGCGGCAATGCTCAAATTATCGCTGTGACGGTTGAGTACATCGCACAAGGCTTGGCGTTCAGCGCGGGTCTTGTAGTCTTCGAGCGTGCCCATCGGCGCAGGAATGACGTGCTGGCTGATCAGCCCAAGGTCTCGCGCTTCGATCTGCCTGCCTTCAGCCAGTACCAGCCCACGACGTACCCGGTTGGCCAGCTCGCGAACATTGCCCGGCCAGTCATGCTTGCCCATGGCAATCAAGGCATCGTCGCTGAAGCTGCGAGGGCGGCGGCCGGTTTCATGGCTGTAGAAGTGGGAAAAATGGTTGGCCAACATCGATAAGTCACCATGGCGCTCACGCAGTGGCGCGGTGACGACTTGCAATACGTTAAGGCGGTAGTACAAATCCTCACGAAAGCTTTTTTTCTCGACTGCCGCTTCAAGATCGACGTGAGTGGCCGCCAACACCCGCACGTCCACCGGTATCGGCTGGCTGCCGCCGACATGCTCGATGTGTTTTTCCTGCAGGAAACGCAGTAGATTGGCTTGCAACTCCAGTGGCAGGTCACCGATCTCATCGAGAAACAGTGTGCCGCCATTCGCCGCTTCGATTCGACCGACCTTGCGTTGGTGGGCGCCGGTAAAGGCGCCTTTCTCGTGGCCGAACAGTTCGGACTGGATCAAGTGTTCGGGAATTGCCCCGCAATTGATCGCCACGAACGGTTTGCTGTGACGCTGGGATTGTCGATGGAGCGTGCGGGCGACCAGTTCTTTACCGGTACCGCTTTCACCACGAATCAATACCGGAGACTCCGTGGGCGCCAGCTTGCTCAGTAATTTGCGCAGCTCGCGTATCGGCTTGCTGTCGCCAAGCAGCTCGTGCTCAGGCTGATCGATATGAATCGTGCCCTGCCCACGCAGGCGCGCCATGCCGAACGCCCGGCCCAGCGTGACTTGCACCCGGGAGACGTCAAACGGCAAGGTATGAAAGTCAAAAAACCATTCGCACACAAAATCCCCGACATTTTGCAGGCGCAGGACTTCCTGGTTGAGCACGGCGATCCATTCGGTACCGCTGCGGCTGATCAGTTCTTTGACGGCTTCCGGGCGTTCCAGATGAAAAGGTTGTAATCGCAGGAGGCCAACGTCGCACGTCCGGTCGCCGGCGTTTTCCAGGGAACAGCTGTCAACATCCCAGCCCACAGAGCGAAGACCCGGCAACAGACGATGGCAGTCGTCACAGGGATCCACTACTAACAGACGTCGTAACGCAGGCGTTTCGATCATGACTGTTCCTTGACGCCAAACTTTAGGAAATATTATTAAAAACAGTCGTTTGGCGGATCTGGCTGTAACATTAGCAAGAATTTGACGCACCCTTGTACCTTTTGACTATAGGGACGTTGCATTATTAGTTATAAGAACGAGTTTGTTAGTTACCTAACGAGTTCAACCTTTCATTCAGCTTTCAGCAATCGTCCCTGCATTGAGTATATGAAAGAAAGTTGAAATTTCTTTTGATTGTGTGTGACCTGACCCCCGGTTGAGGGCATCAGTACAAGTAACCAGCCGAACGGTAAGCCCAACCGACGGCCTGTCACTTGATTGGGCATATAGAGAGAAGATCCCATGACCGCCCCGCTCCGTATCAACGAAGCTCTTTTGATTGCCGACCGCGCATTCCAACCTTTTCAATGCGTGGCCTGGGCCCCACAAGACGGCAATGGCGAACTCAGCCTGACCATCATCGACCGCACCAATACCCATATCCGCCGTGCACAGATTCCGTGCAGTGCCTACAAAGACCCGGCGCAACTTGAACTTCTGTTGGAGCAAGCTCGCGCCGAATTGAGCGAGGAAGGTTACACGCTGCAATCGTGGTCGATGCCGCACTAAGAACGCTGGCGGATGACTTAAGTGTCATCCGCCTGTCTTTTAGCGGACTCCTTCGGTAGTCACTGCGCCCCCCCTTCCAACTTGCCCGCCACGAATTACTTGGCAGGCTTTTCAGTGGTTCGAAAAGACACTGTTCTGGCACAAAGCGACCCTCCATCTGTTAGTTGTGACAGTTGTGCAATCGAGCGTTCAAGGATTGAATGTTTTGCACACGCAGTTGTCCTCCCGGCCCCCGGGTTCCGGTCAGCTCGCAAGGAGATGCGCGCATGCCCAACCAGACTGCTTTTGCCCAGCCTGCAGTTCAGTACACGACAGGGCACCTCGATAAAAGCTTCGCCTCCAATGGTAAAACCCAGGTGTATTTCGCCGGCAGTACGTCGAGCATCGCCAACGGCGTGGCGATCGATTCGAGCGGTCGCGTACTGGTGGCAGCCAAAGTCGGCACTCGAGGCGGCCATTGCTTTGGCCTGGCTCGCTTGCTTGAAGACGGCTCGGCAGACCTGGCATTCGGCGCTCATGGCAGCGTCATCGGGCAATTTCAGCGCGGCCATGAGGCCATGGCGGGTAAAGTCCTCGCATTGGCCGACGGGAACATCCTGGTCGCCGGCCTGCACTATGAAGACGCTCACCGGACGCTGCCGGCCTTGGCGCTGTTCGACGCGCAAGGTCACCCGGTCAGGGACTTTGGCGACAATGGATGCTGCGTCATACGCCTGCCGGGGAATCTGTCCCAGGGCGTGCGCGACGCCTGGCTTCCTCCCGGCGTACCGGGGGCCGAAGCTTGCGACGTCCAGGTACAGGCTGACGGCCGAATCCTGCTGCTGGCCAATCACCCTTTCGAACTGGCCGATCATGTGGGCCTGCTGATTCGCCTCACCGACACTGGCGAACTCGATACCTCCTTCAACGGCCGCGGCTTTGTCGTGGTCAGGCATTTGCTGATGAACTCCTGGCTCAGCAGCCTGATGGTGCAGCGGGACGGTCGGATCATGGTGGGCGGATCGATCAATTTCCCCGAAGAAGGCTTGCTGGCGCGCTACCTCCCCGACGGCAGCCTGGATGATCACTTCGCCGTGGATGGTTTCATGACTTTCAGTGTCCAAGGGCACAGCGCTCAGGTCAGCCAGATCGTCCAGCAGGACAATGGCGATTTGCATTGTTTTGGCAGCAGTCGCGACCCGATGCATTGCCTGGCGCTGACACTGCACTGCAACGGTCGCCCGAACACTCATTGCAACAGCGGCCAGCCACACCTGCTGAAGATCGGGCGCAGCGGCTGCCAGTGGAACGCCGCCCAACTCCAACCGGACGGTCGCGTGCTGGCGGTTGGCGCCACGATTGGCGGCGTCGAAGCCGACTTTCTGCTGGCCCGGTATTTACCCGGCGGACAACTCGATCCTGGTTTTGCCGAGGGCACTTGCTGGGTTCGCACCCGTCTGGGCCGCAGCCTGGACACCGCCACGTCAGTGGCCGTTCAGGCGGATGGAGGCATCGTCGTAGGCGGTTATTCGCTGGACGGCAACTACCGCGCGGTTGTGGTGCGCTATCTCGGTTAAGCCAACGACTTTTCCCACACTTGATCTTCCCTTCGGCTTACGGCAAGTTGCGCGCTTCTTAATACAAGGAGTAGCCGATGTCCGGTTCAATGGCCCAGGCTTTCGCGCACAACTTTCTAGGCCACTCCCCCCGCTGGTACAAGGCGAGCATTGTCGGTTTCCTGATTCTCAACGCCCTGGTGTTGTGGACGGTCGGTCCGGTGGCGGCCGGTTGGCTGCTGGTGCTGGAGTTCATCTTCACCCTGGCCATGGCGCTCAAATGTTATCCGCTGATGCCCGGCGGCTTGCTGCTGATTGAAGCGCTGCTGCTGAAAATGACCACACCCCAGGCACTCTATGACGAACTGGTGCACAACTTTCCGGTGATCCTGCTGCTGATGTTCATGGTGGCGGGCATCTACTTCATGAAAGACCTGCTGCTATTTCTGTTCTCGCGCCTGCTGCTGGGGGTTCGCTCCAAGGCCCTACTGGCCTTGATGTTCTGCTTTCTCTCGGCGTTCCTGTCGGCGTTCCTCGATGCCCTGACGGTGACGGCGGTGATCATCAGTGCCGCCGTAGGGTTTTATTCGGTGTATCACCGCGTCGCCTCGGGCAATGATCCGCGTCAGGACAGTGAGTTCAGTGACGACCAGCACCTGCCCACGCTGCACCACGACGACCTCGATCAGTTCCGTGCGTTCCTGCGCAGCCTGCTGATGCACGGCGCCGTGGGCACGGCATTGGGTGGCGTCTGCACGCTGGTCGGCGAACCGCAGAACCTGTTGATCGGCCATGAAATGGGCTGGCACTTCGCCGAGTTTTTCCTGAAGGTTGCCCCGGTGTCGCTGCCAGTGCTCGCAGCAGGCCTTGTAACCTGCGTGCTGTTGGAGAAACTGCGCTGGTTCGGTTACGGCACGCTGCTGCCGGACAACGTGCGCGTGGTGCTGGCAAACTATGCAGCCGAAGACAACGCTGAACGCACCTCGCGCCAACGCGCTGCCCTGATCGTTCAAGGGTTGGCGGCGCTGATTCTGATTGGTTGCCTGGCGTTTCACCTGGCTGAAGTCGGCCTGATCGGCTTGATGGTGATCGTGTTGATCACCGCCTTCACCGGCATCACCGACGAGCACCGCATCGGCAATGCGTTCAAGGACGCCATGCCGTTCACCGCGTTGCTGGTGGTGTTCTTCGCGGTGGTCGCGGTCATCCACGATCAGCAGCTGTTCACGCCGCTGATCCAGTGGGTGCTGGCGCTGCCGGCCGATCAGCAGCCGGGCATGTTGTTCATTGCCAACGGTTTGCTGTCGGCCATCAGCGATAACGTGTTTGTGGCGACCATTTACATCACCGAAGTGAAACAGGCATTCATCTCCGGCCACATGAGCCGCGAGCACTTTGAAACGCTGGCCATTGCGATCAATACCGGCACCAACCTGCCGAGCGTGGCGACACCTAATGGCCAGGCGGCGTTTCTGTTTTTGCTGACGTCGGCGATTGCGCCGCTGATTCGCCTGTCGTATGGGCGAATGGTGTGGATGGCGTTGCCGTACACGGTGGTGATGGGTGTGCTGGGTTGGTACGCCGTGAGTTATTGGCTGTAACCGTAGCCAATGTGGGAGCGAGCTTGCTCGCGATGAGGCCGTGTCAGTCAATATTGATGTTGAATGACACACCGCTATCGCGAGCAAGCTCGCTCCCACAGGGGTTCAGGTGAACTGGCGAGGGAGGATGTATTGCTCGATCGCCTGGGCCGCGCCGTCTTCGGTATTGGCACCTGTCACCACGTCGGCCTGGCGCTTCACCGCTTCTTCCGCCTGCCCCATGGCAATCGACAAGCCGGCGCGATGAAACATCGCGGGGTCATTGCCACCATCGCCCATCGCGGCAGTCTGCTCCAGCGGTACGCCGAGAAACTCCGCCAGTGTCGCCAATGCTGCGCCTTTATTGGCCTGCATCGCCGTCACGTCCAGATACACCGGTTGCGACCTCGAGACTTGTGCCTGGCCTTCAACTTTTGGCAGCAGCTGCGCTTCCAGCTCAATCAACAGTTGCGTGTTGTGGCTGGTGGCAACGATCTTGTCGACGCGCGTCAGATACGGCTCGAAACTCTCGACCACCACCGGCGGATAGCCGAGGCCGTGCTGCTCGCGCGGGACCATCGGCCCGTTCGGGTCCTTCAGCAACCAGTCACCGCCACTGAACACCCAGATTTCAACGTCCGGCTGATCAGCAAACAGCGCCAACGCCGTCAGCGCAGCGGTGGCCGGCAAATAATGCGCGACCAGCAAACTGCCATTCGGATGGACGATGGTGCCGCCATTGAACGCCGCCGTCGGCAGGTCGACACCGAGGGCTTCGATCTGCTGCAGCATGGCTTTCGGTGGACGCCCGGTGGCCAGGCTGAACAGCACGCCGGCCTCGCGTAACGAACGGACGGCCTCGATGGTGCGCTGACTGAGGCTGTGATCGGGCAGTAGCAACGTGCCGTCCATGTCGCTCAATAGAAAACGGATGGGTTGTGGCGTGACGTCACTCATCCGAGGCTGTGCCAGACGCGACCGTCACGGGCCAGGAGTTCATCAGCGGCCTGCGGGCCGTTCTCGCCCGCAGGATAGCGCTGCACGCTTGCGTCCTGCTGCCAGGCATCAAGGAATGGCTGCACGGCGCGCCAGCCGTTCTCGATGTTGTCGGCGCGCTGGAACAGCGTCTGATCGCCGGTCAGGCAGTCGTAGATCAGCGTTTCGTAGCCGGTGGACGGCTGCATTTCGAAGAAATCCTTGTAGGCAAAACCCAATTCGATGTTGGCCATTTTCAGGGCCGGCCCGGGCCGCTTGGCCAACAGGTCGAACCACATGCCTTCGTTGGGCTGAATCTGGATCCGCAGGTAGGTCGGTTGCAGCTCATCGACCTCGGTATCGCGGAACTGCGCGTAGGGCGCAGGCTTGAAGCAGATGACGATCTCGGTGTCACGCACGCTCATACGTTTGCCGGTGCGCAGGTAGAACGGCACGCCGACCCAACGCCAGTTGTCGATCATGACTTTGAGCGCGACGTAGGTTTCGGTGTTGCTGTCGGGCGCGACGTTGGCTTCCTCGCGATAACCGGCCAGGGGTTTGCCATCGGGTTCGCCGGCCGTGTATTGGCCACGCACCGAATTGGCCCGCGCCTCTTCCGTGGTCCACGGGCGTATCGCGCCGACCACTTTGGCTTTCTCGCCACGAACCGCATCGGCGCCAAAGGCTGCCGGCGGTTCCATCGCCACCATCGCCAGCAACTGGAACAGGTGATTGGGCACCATGTCCCGCAGGGCGCCGGTGTGTTCGTAAAAACTGCCACGGGTTTCCACGCCGACAGTTTCGGCGGCGGTGATCTGCACGTGGTCGATGTAATGGTTGTTCCAGAACGCTTCGAACAGGCTGTTGGAGAACCGGCTGATCAGAATGTTCTGCACGGTTTCCTTGCCCAGGTAGTGATCGATCCGGTAGATCTGGTTTTCCGACATGACCTTGAGCAAGCATGCGTTCAACGCTTCAGCGGTGTGCAGATCGGAGCCAAACGGCTTTTCGATCACCACCCTTCTGAAGGCTTCGGGCGTCTCTTGCAGCAAGCCGGCGGCGCCGAGGCGGCGCACCACTTCACTGATGAAACGTGGCGCGGTGGCCAGGTAAAACACCGCGTTGCCCGTGCCGCTGGCGGCGATTTTCGCCGCCAGCGCTTGATACGTGCTGTCGTCCAGGAAGTCGCCCTGGACGTAGCTGATGCCTTTGGCCAGTTTGGCCCACAGCGCCGGGTCAAGGGCTTCATCGCCCTTGCCGACTTTGGTGGCCGCTTCGGTGCGGATGAAATCTTCGAGCTTCTGCGCAAAGGCTTCGTCAGTGATGGCGTTGTGGTCAACGCCGATGATCCGCAGTCCATCGCCTAGCAGACCGTCGCGACTCAGGTTGTACAGCGCCGGCATCAGCAAGCGCTTGACCAGGTCACCATGGGCACCGAACAGAAACAGCGTGGTCGGTGGTGCGGGTTCTGCCTTGGATTTATTGCGGATCAGACGGGTCATTTTTTCGAGGTCTCCACATGGCCGCCGAAGCCGAAGCGTTGGGCCGAGAGAATTTTATCGCCAAAGGTGCCTTGGCCGCGCGAACGGTAGCGCGAGAACAGCGAGTTCGACAGCACCGGTACAGGCACCGATTGCTCCATGGCGGCTTCGATGGTCCAGCGGCCTTCACCGCTGTCAGCCACTGCACCTTCGTACCCATCGAGTTTCGGATCGCTGGCCAGTGCGTCGGCGGTCAGGTCGAGCAACCACGACGACACGACGCTGCCACGGCGCCAGACTTCGGCGATGTCGGCCACGTTCAGGTCAAAACGCTGATCTTCCGGCAAGTTGGTGCTGGCCTTGGTCTTGAGGATGTCGAAGCCTTCGGCAAAGGCCTGCATCATTCCGTACTCGATGCCGTTGTGGATCATCTTCACGAAATGGCCAGAGCCTGCAGGGCCGGCGTGGATGTAACCGCGCTCGGCGCGATCATCTTCCGACTTGCGGTCCTTGGTGCGCGGGATGTCGCCCATGCCAGGGGCCAGGCTGTCGAACAGTGGATCAAGGCGCTTCACCACCTCGGCTTCGCCACCGATCATCATGCAGTACCCGCGTTCCAGACCCCAGACGCCGCCGGATGTACCGACGTCGATGTAGTGAAGGCCTTTTTCCGACAGGGTTTTCGCCCGGCGGATGTCGTCCTTATAGAAGGTGTTGCCGCCGTCGATGATGGTGTCGCCGGCTTCGAGCAAGGTGCTCAGGGAGTCGATAGTGTCTTCGGTCGGCGCGCCGGCCGGCAGCATGACCCACACCGCACGTGGCTTGGCCAGGCCTGCGACCAGCGCCGGCAAGTCGATGACGCCGTTGGCGCCTTCTGCGGCCAGGGTGTCGACGAAGGCGGTATTGCGGTCGTAAACAACGGTGGTATGCCCGTTGAGCATCAGGCGACGCGCAATATTTCCGCCCATGCGGCCCAGTCCAATAATCCCGAGTTGCATGTGCTGATGCTCCCTACTACAAATAATGTGTGTCAAAGGTTATAGCCCAACGCGACTAATGTGGGTTAGTCCAGAGCGTTGGCGTGAAGTTTCCGGGCATTGTGCCCGATCCTGACTGATAACGTCAGAAATCGAACTCAAGACACAACGACCATGAAAAATAAAAAAGTTCCCTTCGGGGGCAAAAGAAATCAAAATTGGCGCCGATAGTAATTCAGCACCCGATGTCGGGGCGGTTTTACAGTTGATGCACGCCATTTGCGAGGTGAGCAATGGGCACAGTACAAGCAGCACGGCCAGCACAAACCCTTTACGTCACGATCCGTCGTGATGAATTGCGCCAGTTGAAAGAAGAGCGCGACCTGTTGAAGCAGGAGCTCGCGCAGCTGCGCTTACTCACACAAAGCTCTTCGGCTCAACCCTTGCCTGTCACTTCGCGCGCGCCACACGCCTGATCTCCACGCTTGATTCGGAAACAGCCCTCTGCTGTTTCCGACACCGCTTCTCCGCCTTGCCGTTTGCGGCAACTCACAAAGTTTTCACATCGAAGTGTTGATAATCAAGGTCATTATGGCCGCTCGGTATCCGCGCGGCTTCCGTTCGTCGGCAACATGGAAGGCTCCCGACGGGTCGACGTGATTTCCTTGCTGGAGCGCTGAATGACGGTGTTTAAACGCAGCACTACGACTGCGAAAGGTTTCGATTGGGCAGGGTTTCTCTGGTTGTTCCTGTTCTTCTGGTATTTTTCCGGCATTACCCAACTGCTGATCCAACTGACGGGCACCTCGGGCTTCAGCGGGTTCCGCCAGGCCTTTGTGATGAGCGCTATCTGGCTCGCGCCGATGCTGCTGTTCCCTAGACAGACACGCGTCATGGCCGCATTGATCGGCGTGGTGTTGTGGGCCTGCTCGATGGCCAGCCTCGGCTACTTCTTCATCTATCAGCAGGAATTTTCCCAGAGCGTCATCTTCATCATGTTCGAATCGAACATCAGTGAAGCGGGCGAGTACATGACCCAGTATTTCGCCTGGTGGATGGTGGCGGCGTTCCTCGCCCACACGCTGTTCTCGTATTTCCTGTGGACTCGCTTGCGCCCGGTGTACATGCCCCGCGGGCGGGCGCTGGTGGCTGCGACGGCCATTTTGGTGGCCGTGGTCGGCTACCCGCTGATCAAGCAAACCGCGCGCACCGGCAGCCTGGCCGGTGGCTTCGAGAAATTCGAAACCCGTATCGAGCCGGCGGTGCCCTGGCAGATGGCCGTGGCGTATCACCGCTACCTCGACACCCTGGCCGGCATGCAAGACATGCTCGACAGCGCGAGCAAGATCCCACCGCTCAAGAACCTCAAGGACACAATGGCCAACCAGCCAGCGACCCTGGTGCTGGTGATCGGCGAGTCCACCAACCGTCAGCGCATGAGCCTCTACGGCTACCCGCGTGAAACCACCCCGGAACTGGACAAGCTCAAGGATCAGATGGCGGTCTTCGACAACGTCATCACCCCGCGCCCTTACACCATCGAGGCGTTGCAGCAGGTACTGACGTTCGCCGACGAAGAAAACCCGGACCTTTACCTGTCCACGCCGTCCCTGGTCAGCATGATGAAACAGGCGGGGTACAAGACCTTCTGGATCACCAACCAGCAAACCATGACCAAGCGCAACACCATGCTCACCACGTTCTCCGAACAGGCCGACGAGCAGGTGTACCTGAACAACAACCGCAACCAGAACGCCGCGCAGTACGATGGCGACGTCATCGCACCGTTCAACAAAGCCCTGGCAGACGCCGCGCCGCGCAAGCTGATCGTGGTGCATTTGCTCGGTACGCACATGAGCTATCAGTACCGGTACCCGCCAAGCTTCAACAAGTTCACCGATCGCAAAGGGGTGCCGGACGGCGTGCGGGACGATCAGGTGCCGACGTACAACAGCTATGACAACGCCGTGCTGTACAACGACTTCGTGGTGTCGAGCCTGATCAAGGACTACGCCAAGTCCGATCCGAACGGCTTTCTGATGTACCTCTCGGACCACGGCGAAGACGTCTTCGACTCCGCGGGCCACAGCACGCTGGGGCGCAATGAAGCCAAACCGACGGCGCCGATGTACACCATTCCATTCATGGCCTGGGCTTCGCCGAAATGGCGTGAAACCCACGACTGGAGTTTTGCCGGTGACCTGGGGCGTCCTTACAGCAGTTCGCAGCTGATCCACACCTGGGCCGACCTGGCGGGTCTGAGTTTCGATGAACTGGACCGCAGCAAAAGCCTGGTCAGCGACAGCTTCAAACCGCGTCCGTTGATGATCGGCAACCCGTATGAGCGTCAGACTCGTCCGTTGATCGACTTCAGCCTGATGAAACCGAAAAGCACGCCGGCCGATCCGACAGTCGCGCATAAGTAATTCTGTCAGGGGCCGGTTCCGGCCCCTTTTGCTGCGTCATTCCCCTGTTTTGTCTCCGTCACATCTTAAAATGACAATAATTCTCGTTTATACCTAAATCCCCTCTCCCCCCTTCGTCTTTGAACAAACGGAATTTTTCCCTCGAAGACAAGGAGTCGGCTGCGATGTTCGCGCCTATCACCCGTTCCATGACCTTTACCCTGGGCTTGTGCAGTGCTGCCCTGAGCCCCGATCTATTGGCTGAATCCACCCCAGATCCAGCGCCAAGCCGCACCCTTGAACTGGGCGCCACCCATGTGACCGCCCAAGGATTGGGCAGCACCACCGAAAACACCGAGTCCTACACCACTGGCGCCATGAGCACCGCGACGCGGCTCAACCTGTCGATCAAGGAAACGCCACAATCGGTGTCCGTGGTCACACGTCAACAAATGGACGACTTCAAACTCGGCACGCTCTCCGAAGCCATGAGCCAGACCACCGGCGTGGTGGTTCAGCACAACGATTCGGACCGTGTCAGCTATTCGTCCCGCGGTTACTCGATCAACAATTTCCAGATCGACGGGATGCTCAACACCTTCAGCTACATGAAGTCCGATTCCGACACCATCATCTACGACCGCATCGAAGTGGTTCGCGGCGCGACCGGCCTGACCACGGGCGCCGGCGACCCTTCTGCGACGATCAACATGGTGCGCAAACGGCCGACTGCACAATGGGAAGCCCAGACCGGTGTCAGCGGCGGCAGCTATGACGATTACTACAGTTACGTCGATGTCGGCGGACCGCTGGCCTTCGACGGCCGCCTGCGCGGTCGCGGTGTGCTGGCTTATCGCGACAGCGGTTCCTACCGAGACAAGTACGCGTTGCAACGGGAAGTCGGCTACGGGATTCTCGAAGCCGACCTGACCGACGACACCGTGCTGGCCGTGGGATACGACTACCAAGACAAACAGGTGCAAGGCACCTCATGGGGCACCGTGCCCTACTGGAATGCTGACGGCAGCAAAGCCAACCTCGGACGCTCCACCAACATGGCCACGCCGTGGAGTTCGTGGCCGCTGAAGGACAAGACCGCGTTTGCCACGCTGGACCAGCAACTGGGCGCCGGTTGGCACCTCAAGGCCGCCTACACCCACCGCGAGAGTGACACCGACGGCAAGATTTACTACGGCGGTGGCGGCTTCCCCGAGGCGGACCGCAGCGGCATGTTCGCCAACGTCAGCCACATGGTCGGCACGCAAAAAATGAAGGCCTATGACTTCAACGTGTCCGGACCTTATTCGCTGTTCGGGCGTGAGCACGAAATGATGATCGGCTATGGCGAAGCCGAACGCAGCGAAGACAACCCTTACACGGTAGACGGCCCACGGTCGCCGGATTACGAGAAAGTCCCCGACTGGAAGTACATGGGCGGCATTCCAAAATTTCCGGACACCGTCACCGGCCTGAAAGGCTCCGATGAAAGCACCCGGCAAAAGGCTGGTTACCTGGCCACGCGCCTGACCCTGACCGACGACCTGCACGCGGTACTCGGCAGTCGTTATGGCAGCTGGAAAATGTCTAAAAAGGCCAATAGTTACGATGGAAATCTGCAACTGACCGCTGTCGAGGACACGAGCCAGGAGCACAACGACATGTGGACGCCCTACGCCGGGGTGCTCTACGACATCACGCCCGAATACACGGCCTACGTCAGCTACACCGACATTTTCAAGCCGCAAGAGGACCGCGACAGCAATCACAAATACCTCGAACCGGTGGTTGGCAGCAACTATGAAGTCGGACTCAAGGGCAGTCTGCTGGAAGAGCGACTCAACCTCGCCACCGCGGTGTTCTGGAGCAAGCAGGATAACGTCGCCGAACTCGACGACTCAGTGCCGCCGGACCCGGTCACCGGTGAGGAATTTTTCAAATCGGGCGGCAAAGGCAACAAGGTCCAGGGTTTCGAAGCCGAGGTCTCAGGTGAAGTGATGGCCGGCTGGAACATGACGGCCGGCTACACCTACACCCACTCGGCCAATGGCCAGAAGCAGCGCAACAACACCAACCAGCCGTTGAACATGTTCCGCTTCTCCACGGCCTATCGCTTGCCCGGTGACTGGCAGGCACTGACCGTGGGCGGCGCGGTGAACTGGCAAAGCGATGTCTACCGCGCCGCCAGACGCCCGGTCGGCCGTGGCGCCGATGGCGAGATCATCACCGCCAGCACCAACATCCGTCAGGAGGCATACACCGTGGTCAAGCTGATGTCGCGTTACGAGTTCGACAAGCACCTGTCGGCGTCGCTGAACGTCGATAACCTGTTCGACAAGAAGTATTACGACAACGTCGGCTTCTACAACGGCGTTTATTGGGGCGACCCGCGCACAGTCACCTTGAGCCTGGACTGGAAGCTCTGACGCAGTAATTCCCAAATAACGGAATCGGCGGATAATGGCCCGGCAACATTGCTTCATGGATGGAAGGCACCCGATATCCGTAGTGGGAGGCAAACCATGAAACGTACCGCGTTGATCCTCGCCAGTCTGATGATGTTCGGTTCGACCGCTGCCTTTGCCGAAGGCGGCGCCGAGCGCATGAGGTATTACTTCGAAACCCTGCATCTCAAACAACAGCAGGCTAACGGCATCGAAACCAGGACTATTGAACTGAGGGTTCCGAACGATCAAACCGCACAAGTGACCGAAACCTATCGGCCGAAATAAACGACGGCAAACGGGCGTCCTGATGGACTAATTGCCGATCAGTTACGATGCAAAACCTGTGGGAGCGAGCTTGCTCGCGATAGCGGACTGGCAGTCGATACACCTGCTGAATGTTAAACCGCTATCGCGAGCAAGCTCGCTCCCACAAGGATTGCGGCGCTCAATACCAAAACTGATCGCATTAGTCCTGATGGACGCCCTTTTTTATGCCTGTTCGGAAGGTCTCACGCGCCGAGCAACACACCGCAAATCCCGCCCAGCAGCACCAGCAACCACGGCGGGCATCGCCAGAACAGCAACGCCATCAACGCCAGGACCGCCAACAGCACATCCAGCGGACTGAGGATCGAAGTGGTCCACAATGGCTGATACAACGCAGCCAGCAACAACCCGACCACCCCCGCATTCACCCCGGCCAGCGCCGCTTGCACTCGGTCATTACCGCGCAAGCGCTGCCAGAACGGCAGGACACCGATCACCAACAGCAGCGACGGCAGGAAAATCGCCAGGACGCCCACCAGCGCACCACTCCAGCCACTGATGGACGCGCCGAGAAAAGCCGCGAACGTGAACAACGGCCCCGGCATCGCTTGCGCGGCGGCGTAACCGGCAAGAAACACGTCATTGCTCAGCAATCCCGTGCTCACCACCTGGCTTTGCAACAACGGCAACACAACGTGGCCACCGCCGAACACCAGCGCCCCCGTGCGGTAGAAGCTGTCGAACAGGCTGGTCAGCGAGTCCGGCCAGTGATGCGCGATGAGCGGCAAACCCAGCAACAGCGCCACGAACATTCCAATCGCCAGCCAGCTTGCCCGTCGACTGACCCGAATCGACAGGCCCTCCCTTTGCGCAGCATTTGTGTTGTGCAGCAACGCCAGGCCGATCACCGCCGCCACGGCCATCACCGTCAACTGCCCGCCAGTCGATGACCAGAGCAACACCCCGGCAGTCGCCACCAGCATGATGCCCACTTGCACCGGACCTCGGCATAACGTGCGGGCCATGCCCCACACGGCCTGGGCAACCACGGCGACGGCGACAATTTTCAGCCCGTGAATCAAACCGGGCGGCAACGCCCAGCCTCCGTGGGTGATGCCGAATGCCAGCAGCGAAAGGATCAGCGCCGAGGGCAAGGTAAACCCTGCCCACGCCGCCAATGCCCCCGAATAGCCGGCGCGGGACAAACCCAGCGCCATGCCCACCTGACTGCTCGCCGGGCCCGGCAAAAACTGGCACAGGGCAATCAATTCGGCGTAAGCGGCTTCGCTCAACCAGCGCCGACGCGCCACAAACTCGTCACGAAAATAGCCCAGATGGGCGACAGGACCGCCAAACGAGGTCAGCCCCAGGCGCAGGAAGATCAGGAAAATCACCCACGGTTTGTCTGTTGTCACGGGTGCCCTGCCCTGCGCGTCACCGAGGCTGTTCATGTGGCGTTAAAGGTCCTTGGTCCAGAACAGCATTTGGCCATGAGCCGGGTCGAACATGCCGGGGGCAAATCCGAACTTGCCATAAGACGCCTGCGCGACGGCATTGCCTTCGAGGACTTCCAGGGTGATCTTGCAGCAGCCGCGTTGCCGGGCTATGTCTTCTACCTTTTGCAGCATTTTCTGACTCAACCCCAGGCCGCGAAACTTCGGCATCACCGCCACATCGTGCACGTTGACCAGCGGCCGACAGGCAAACGTCGAGAAACCTTCAAAGCAATTGACCAGCCCGGCCGGCGCGCCACCGACAAACGCCAATACGCTGAACGCATGAGGACGCTTGGCCAGTTCCGCCGGCAGTTGACGCAGGATGTCTTCGGGCAATGGCTGCCCGCCGCCCATCGGGTCTTCGGCGTAGGCATTGAGCACCACACCGATCGCCTCGGCATGCAACGTGTTGGTATAGCTGGCCTGAAGCACCAGAATTTCTGCGGATTCCATTCCCATCGTCAACGTCCCATCAAGTTGTCCCTGCGCGTCGCTCGCGCCGGGAGGTCGACGGACATTATCGCGAGGCGCAATCGGCGACAACCCGAACCTGCCTCAAACGCCCCAGATCAGCGTTTCGGTCCAGCCCAATTCGGCAAAATCCTCGGCCCTCAGCTGCGATTCACCGGCGCAGAAAAACTCGTCCAGTTGCGGCGGTTTGACTGAGGTGTCGCTGAGCATGGCGTGAACCTGACCGCGATGATGAAGCTGGTGCTCGAACAGGTGCGACAGCAGGCGCAAACGGCTGTCATGTTGCGGCGTGTCCCGGGCAATGGTCACGATTCGCTCCAGGTCGGCGTCGCGCAATTGTTCGCAGTAGGCGATCAGGCGACGATCGACATGCGCTTGTTCACGTTGCAGCTCGACGGCCGCCGCGAACGGTTCGTCCTCGGTGAAAAACACATAACAATCAGGATGCGGATCGTCCCCGCGCAACTCCCGCTCCAGCGCATCCACGTAAAACCAGTCGCACGTCAGGATGTGGTTGAGGGTGGCAATGAGGCTGGGGAAGAAGCTCACTCGCGGTGCCGCCAGTTCCGCCGGGCTCAGCTGATTCCAGGCTTTGGCGAGTCGATAATTCGCCCAGGCATTCTGATACGCCATGGTCAGCAAATGATGAGACAGAGGCTGATTCATATTCGCGGCTCCCAGCCATCAGGCTTCGGCGAAACGTTGCAGCTGCATTTCCTGTAAACGGCTTAAGGTGCGGCGGAACGGGAATTCCAGATAACCCTCGGTGTACAACGCCGCCATCGGCACCTGCGCTTCGAGGTACAGCGGCACCTTGCGGTCGTAGCACTCGTCCACCAGAGCAATGAAACGCCGGACACCGTCGTCATGCACCGACAATTGCGGCAGCTCGCGATCACCGGCCACTACCCGCTCGGCACCGTCTTCCGTGCCTCGGGCGATGCGTCCTTCGCGTTTCTGTGCGCTCAGATTTGGCACTTCACTCAACAGAATAGCGCTGAACGTGTCGCACAGCGCCATGAAGTCCATGGCGGCGAACGGTTGTTCGCACAGGTCGGCGTAACGGCACCAGAGCACCGTCGAACTGGCCTGCACCACGTTAATCGAGCGGTAACCGACCGTGATCGGATCGCTGGACGTGGGCTGGCCTGCGGTCAACGCGTTGAACACGCCACCGAGCGCGCTGGGTTGCCCGGGCGCCGCCACCCAATACCGCTGCAGACCCGCGCCAGGATGCAGGCGATGGTCTTCGCCGCCATCCACCGCGATCACTTGCATGTGCTTTTTGATCGCCTCGATGGCGGGCACGAAACGGTCGCGGTTGAAGCCATCGGCGTACAGCTGGTCCGGCGGTTGATTGGAGGTACAGACCACCACCACGCCCTGCTCGAACATCACCTGAAACAAACGCCCGAGAATGATTGCATCACCGATGTCGTTGACGAACAACTCATCGAAACACAGCACCCGCACTTCTTCGCTCAGCTCACGGGCCAGCGCCTTCAACGGGTCGGCGGTGCCGGTCAGCTGGAACGAGCGCTGATGCACCCAACCCATGAAGTGGTGAAAGTGTTGGCGTCGGGCCGGGACCTTGAGGTTTTGGTAGAACTGGTCCATCAACCAGGTCTTGCCCCGCCCGACCGGCCCCCAAAGGTAAACACCGGTGATCGGCGTGCGCCCTTCATGCAGGGCTTCGTGGCATTTTTGCAGCGCCCACACGGCATGTTCCTGGGCTTCGTCCTGGACGAAGCCCTTCTGTTCGATGGCGTGTTGCCAGGCGCTTAGGGGAGAGTCGACATTCATGCGCGGCAGTATGCCATGCGCTAGGGTTTACAGAGAGATGTCCAGCCGGGCGATCTTGCCCTGCTCATTGAGGCGGAACATGTAGCGCAGTTCCAGCGGACTGCCGGGAAAGGTCCCGGAAATCAGGTTATGCACCAGGACTTTGCCGGTGCGCTGCTGAACGCCGAGCACTTCGACCCGGGGTTCATAACGTTGCGCGGTGTCTTGCATCCACTGGGCGATGGCTTGCGTGCCGATCCGGTGCTGGCCCTCATCGAACACGTTGGCGTCCTCGGCAAAAAAACTGCCGACCCGCGAGGTGTCGCGGGCATTGGCGGCGGCAATGTAGGCGGCGATGGCGGGCGCCAGTGAAGAGGCTGGATTGGACATGGGTGCGGCTCCTTGTTGATCGATTCTGGAGCCATGCTAGAACAGGTCTGTGTCAGTTCTTGTCAGGAGTGAAACGCCCGGCTTCATCCAGTTGCATGTGCTTGCGCCAGGTGCGCAGCAGATCGCTGCGCCGCCCCGGATAACGCTCGCCCTGCTCTTGAGCGGCCGAGATCCGGTCAGTGCGAAACGTGCGGTAGGCACTGCGCAATTCACACCAGGCGACAATGATCCGCACTTCATTGAGAAAGCCCAGCGCCAATGGCCAGATCAGTCGCTGACTGGGCACCTGTTGAGCGTCCGCATAATCGATGTTCAGCTTGGATTGATCGCGAATCGCCTGGCGAAACACGTTCAACGGCACGGCATTTTGCGGATATCCATAGCCGCGCGGGCCCGGCAGCACCGTCGGGTTGCGCAATGCATCCTGAGCTTCAGGGGCCAACACGGCGGCAATCTTCGCCAGGGCATCGGCCGCGGCTTTGCTCAAGACCTCGTCGCCACGCTGATCGACGTAACGCAATCCGAGCACGATGGCTTCGGTTTCGTCGGCATTGAGCATCAAAGGTGGCAGGAACAACCCGCTGCGCAACACGTAGCCGACCCCTGCTTCGCCGAAGATCGGTGCGCCCAGCGCCGTCAACTCGGCGATGTCGCGGTACAGCGTGCGTTCGGAAATCTGCAATTCCCCGGCGAGCGTCGCGGCCGTGGCCGGACGACTTTTACCCCGCAGCACTTGCAACAACGTGAGTAAACGAGTGGTACGCGACACGATCGGCAGGCTCTTTCCTGAAAAGTCGTCGGAGCTTAGCAGAGGCGGCTGTCAGAAATTGGCAGGAGCAAAGCACTGGCTGTCGTCATGCTGTGCGGACACTCCGGCACACCTTTGTGGCGAGGGCGCTTGCTCCCGCTGGGCTGCGTAGCGGTCCCAATATGTAACAACAATGAAGATTTTGTGAATGCTGCGCACTCAAGCGGGAGCAAGCTCCCTCGCCACAGGTAATGGCCCGACTGACCATGTCTAGAGTGAATAACAATGCCCCGGCGGTCGGCCCTTTTGCCCTGAATGAAAAAGCGTCTTGACGGGCCATATTACTCGCATCATATTAAATACATGTTGCTAGACATTTAAATTACCCCCGGCGTCGTTCTTCAGGAGTTACCTCATGCATTACAAAGTCTTCGGCCGCAAAACCGGCTTGCGGGTTTCGGAACTGGCGCTGGGCGCCGGTAATTTCGGCACCGGTTGGGGGCATGGCGCCGAGCGTGATGAAGCCAAGCGCATTTTCGACGGTTACCTGGAAGCCGGCGGCAACTTCATCGACACCGCCAACGGTTATCAGGCCGGCCAGTCGGAAGCCATGCTCAGCGAGTTCATCGCGCCTGAACGCGATCGCCTGGTCATCGCCACCAAATACACCATGGGCACCACGCCAGCCGCGGGCATTTCCCACACCGGCAACAGCCGCAAGAACATGGTTCGTGCCGTAGAGGAAAGCCTGAAACGACTCAACACCGATCACATCGACCTGTTCTGGGCGCACATCAGTGACGGCGTGACACCGATGGAAGAGATCCTGCGTGGCTTCGACGACCTGGTGCGTGCCGGCAAGATTCACTACGCCGGGCTGTCGAACTTCCCAGCGTGGCGCATCGCCCGTGCCGACGTATTGGCCGAAGTCCGTGGTTTTGCGCCGATTGCAGCGATTCAGGCCGAATACAGCCTGGCCGAACGCACCGCCGAACGTGAGTTGCTACCGATGGCCGAAGCATTGGGGCTGGCGGCTACGATCTGGTCGCCGTTAGGTGGCGGGTTTCTCACAGGCAAGTACCGCAGCAATGATGACAACAACCGCGCCGCCAAACTCGGCGTGCTGATCCACACCGAGAAAAGCGCCCACGAAACCGCCCTGCTCGACACCTTGCTCGCAGTGGCGGCGGAGCTTGAAGCTACGCCGACCCACGTGGCCATTGCCTGGCTGCGGGAAAAGGCCAAGCGCTCGACGACGGCGCTGATCCCGATTCTGGGCTCGCGCACTCGTGAGCAACTGGATGCAACATTGGGCGCGTTGACCGTGCAATTGAGCGCGGAGCAATTGTCGCGGCTTGATGGGGTCAGTGACGTGCCGAAGGGTGTGCCGCATGAAACGATTGCCGGTTCGGCGGCGCGGTATACCGGGGCTGAAACCCTCGACCTGCCAATCATTCCAGTGGCCTGACGCTGATCACAATGTGGGAGCGAGCCTGCTCGCGATGAGGTCATTACATTCAGCGATGATGTTGAATGTAAATCCGCTATCGCGAGCAGGCTCGCTCCTACATTTGGGATGGTGTTTTACCGGTCTATTTTGTGTCTGGCCGCATACAGGCACAGCATCTCCATCGCCAATGTCGCCGCTGCCAATGAGGTAATGTCCGCATGGTCGTAGGCCGGCGCGACTTCCACCACGTCCATCCCCACCAGATTGATCCCGCGTAACCCGCCGAGAATCTCCAGCGCCTGCACCGTACTCAAACCACCACACACCGGCGTTCCGGTGCCCGGTGCGAACGCCGGGTCGAGGCAATCGATGTCGAACGTCAGGTACACCGGGTTATCCCCCACTCGCGCACGAATCGCCTCGACAATCGCCTCACACCCTTGTCGATGTACTTGCCGCGCATCCAGTACCTGGAAGCCCTGGTGATCATCATTGGTGGTGCGCAAACCGATCTGCACCGAGCGCGACGGATCCACCAGGCCTTCCTTGGCCGCGTGCCAGAACATCGTCCCGTGGTCGACGCGCTTGCCCTCTTCGTCCGGCCAGGTGTCGCTGTGGGCGTCGAAGTGAATCAACGACAGCGGACCATGTTTGCGCGCATGGGCCTTGAGCAGCGGATAACTGATGAAGTGGTCACCGCCGAAGGTCAGCATCGCGCAACCGCCGTTCAGGATGTGCTCGGCGTGGGCTTCGATACTTTCCGGCACCGAGTGCGGCGAGCCGTAATCGAAGGCGCAATCACCGTAGTCAATGACCGCCAGATGATCGAACGGGTCAAACGTCCATGGCCAGTGACGTTCCCAGGCGATGCCGGTCGACGCGGCACGAATGCCACGCGGGCCGAATCGCGCACCGGGACGGTTACTGGTGGCAGTGTCGAACGGCACACCGCTGACCACCACGTCGACGCCGCGCAAATCACGGCTGTAGCGACGACGCATGAAACTGGTGATACCGGCGTAGGTACTTTCGGCGGCAGTACCAAAGAGGCTGTCGCGGGTCATGGCCTGATCGTTTTGCATCGGGACGTCCATGGATATCTCCTTGTTTTTTATTGGCGGCTACGGAAAGTGGTCCACAGGCGAGTGCGCGAGCGCATGTCCTTGAGGCTCATGCTGCGGTCGGCGTACAGCCGTTCGCGGGTGTCGGCCAGGGGGTAGATGTCCGGGTCGGTCCGCACGGCTTCGTCCACCAGCGGCGTCGCTGCCGCGTTGGCCGTGGCAAAGAACAGGGTGTTGGTCAGCGCCGCGACGGACTCGGGGCGCAGCATGAACTCGATGAACACCCGGGCCGCTTCGGGGTGCGGCGCGTCCTTGGGAATCGCCAGGTTGTCCTGCCAGACCAGCGTGCCTTCCTTCGGAATCCGGTAGGCCACTTCGAAGGGTTTGTTGGCCTTGCGCGCCTGGTCGGCGGCCATGCTGGCGTCGCCGTTGTAGGTCAAGGCGAGGCACACGCTGCCGTTGGCCAGATCACTGATCTGCCGTCCGGTGGCGACGTACAGCACATTGGGCTGCAGTTGATGCAACAACGCCTCGGCGGCGGTCAGATCTGCCTTGTCGGTGCTGTAGGGATCTTTACCGAGATAGTGCAACGCCAGGCCAATCACTTCCTGTGGCGAATCGAGAATCGCGATGCCGCAGTCCTTCAGCTTGCTGGCGTATTGCGGCTTGAACAGCAGGTCCAGGCTGTTGAGCGGCACATCCGGCAAGCGTTTTTGCACCGCCTCGACGTTCATCCCCAGCCCCAGCGTGCCCCAGGTATACGGCACGCCATAACGATTGCCGGGGTCGACGGCCGCCAGTTTTTCCAGAAGGTCCGGGTCAAGGTTGGCGTAGCCCTTGAGCCCTTCGTGAGGAATTTCCTTCAGCGCACCAGCCGCCAGACCACGGGCCAGCACGCTGGAGGACGGCACCACCACGTCATAGCCACTGCCGCCGGTGAGCAGTTTGGTTTCCAGCACTTCCGAGGAGTCGAACGTGTCGTAACGCACGTGAATGCCGGTTTCCTTTTCGAAACGCTGCAAAGTTTCAGGCGCCACGTAATCGGCCCAACTGTAGAGGTTGAGGGTTTTTTCCTCCGCCTGGGCCGACGTGGCCATGGCGATAAACAGCGCGGGTAAACACAGTTTGAATACGGGAGCCATGACGAACACCTGACCAGAGGAAGTGGTTGCAGCGTGCGCCCTCGGATACATTGGCGAAATATCAAGTTTGTTAACCTGACTTTATTGCGGAGTAATGTTTGATGCTCGGTCAACTCCACGACCTCGACCTGCAACTGCTGCGCTTGTTTGTCCGCGTGGTCGAGTGCGGCGGGTTCAGCGCGGCGCAAGGTGAGCTGGGTTTGAGCCAGTCGAGCATCAGCCAGCAAATGGCCAGACTCGAAACCCGGCTCGGCTATCGTTTGTGCAGTCGCGGCAAGGGTGGATTCCGCGTCACGCCCAAGGGCGAACAGCTGCTGAGCGCGACGCGTGGACTGTTTGAATCCATCGAAGCGTTCCGCCATCAATCCAATGGGGTGGCGGGTCGGTTGATCGGCGAAGTGCGCCTGGGCTTGTCCGAAGCCCTCGATCAATCGGTGCTGCAAAAAGTGGCCGATGCGATCCGGCGGTTTCGCGAGCGGGACGAATCGGTGCGCATCGAGTTGATGAGCGCCATGCCCGGCGAAATGGAACGCCTGCTGCTGCAACAACGACTGGATTTGGCGATCGGTTATTTCTCCCAGGTGCAAAGCGCGTTTGACTACCGCGAACTGTTCAGCGAAACCCAGCACCTGTACTGCGCCCCCGGGCATCCGTTGTACACCGACGATGCGCCGGACGATCTGGCATTGCAGGCGTGCGACCGGGTCGATCATCCCTATCGCTTTCTGCGCAGTGACGAGCCGTTTCAAGGCAAATTATGTTCAGCTCGGTCCGAGCAGGTCGAAGGCACCCTCGCCTTCATCCTGTCCGGCAAGCATGTGGGCTATTTGCCCGATCATTTCGCCCGTAGCTGGGAAGAAAAAGGCTTGCTGCGTGCTGTGCGCCGGGATGACCTGAGTTTTGATGTGGCATTTCACCTGGCGCGCCATCGTGCGCAGGTGCCGGGGGATGCGCAGAAAGCCTTTGAAGAAGACCTGCTCGCGGCGTTTGAATGAGCACGCACCGACCTGTGGCGAGAGAGCTTGCTGCCGTTGGGCCGCGAAGCGGACCTCAATTCGGCTGACGCGGTGTTGTGTCTGTCTTGCGACTGTTGCGCAGCCGTGCGGGAGCAAGCTGCCTCGCCACAGGTTCCGTGTGTATCGTTTGCCCTCCGTGCCCGCTGCTGGCATCCTGCGCCTCCATTTTTTGACCCGTCCCCTGGCGCTTTCCTCGTGACCTCATCCGAACACGCAAAACCCCAGCCCCGCTCCGATCTGATCTACGGCCTCAACGATCGTCCTCACCTCACCGCCACAGTCTTCGCCGCCCTGCAACATGTACTGGCGAGTTTTGTCGGCATCATCACGCCCACCCTGATCATGGGCGGGGCACTCGGTCTGCAAAGCGAAGTGCCGTACCTGATCAGCATGGCGCTGTTTGTCTCGGGCCTGGGCACCTTTGTTCAGGCGCGTCGGTTCGGCCCGATCGGTTCGGGCCTGTTGTGCTTGCAAGGCACCAGTTTCTCGTTCATCAGCGTGATCCTCAGCGCCGGGTTCATGGTCAAGGCCCGGGGTGGCGGCACCGATGAAATCCTCTCGACGATCTTCGGCGTGTGCTTTTTCGCGGCGTTTATCGAAGTGGTGTTGAGCCAGTTCATCGGCAAGCTGCGGATGCTGATCACACCCGTGGTGACCGGCACCATCATTACCCTGATGGGCCTTTCGCTGATCAAGGTCGCGATGACCGACATCGCCGGCGGCTTCGGCGCAGCGGACCTGGGCGCGGCCAGTCATCTGACGTTGGCGGCGTTGGTACTCGGCACGATCGTGGTGCTGAACCGGGTCGATGTGCCCTTTCTGCGCCTGGGGGCGATTGTCATTGGCCTGACGCTGGGTTACGTCGTGGCCTGGCTGATGGGCGACGTCAATTTCGCCAGCCTGCCCGACGTGCCGCTGATGAGCGTGCCGGTGCCGTTCAAGTACGGCTTCAATTTCGATTGGGTGGCGTTTGTGCCGGTGGCGGTGATTTTCCTGGTGTCGCCGCTGGAAGCCGCCGGTGACCTGACCGCCAACTCGATGATTTCCCGGCAGCCGGTCAAGGGGCCGATCTACATCCGCCGGATCAAGTCCGGCCTGCTGGCTGACGGCCTGAACTCGGCCATGGCGGCGGTGTTCAACAGCATGCCGATGGTGACCTTCGCGCAAAACAACGGCGTGATCCAACTCACCGGCGTGGCCAGCCGTTACGTGGCATTCTTCATCGCCGGCCTGCTGGTGTTGCTGGGGCTGTTCCCGATGATCGGCGCGGTGCTGCAATTGATGCCCAAACCGGTGCTCGGCGGCGCTGAGCTGGTGATGTTCGGCACCGTGGCGGTGGCCGGCATCAAGATCCTCGCCGAAGCCGGCCTGCATCGGCGCAACATGCTGATCGTGGCGATTTCCATCGGCATGGGGCTGGGTGTCGCGGCGGTGCCAGAAGTGTTGCGCGAGTTGCCGAAGGCGCTGCACAACATCTTCGAATCGCCGATCACCGTCGGGGCGTTGTGCGCTATCGTGCTGAACATCTTCCTGCCCGAGGAGTTCATCGAGCTGGAAGAGGATGATTTCGACCCGGAAGCTTCGATCTTGCAGGTCATGGAAAACCCCGATGTCCCGGCCAAGGGTGAACCCGCACGACCTGCGGCGGTCGCACAGTTGAATCGCTAGAAAGGCTCGAGGGCTGAGCCGGTGGCGGTTCAGCCCTATTCTTTATGAGAGCGTCTACATGCGCAGCGTCCACGCCGTCATCCTTTCCCTGCTGTTGCTCTCCCTGAGCGCCTGCGCCCTCTTCCCCCATCGCGATCCGTTAAACATCAACGTGGTCGGCATCGAGCCGCTGCAAAGCCAGGACATGGAAGTGCGCTTTGCCGTGAAAATCCGCGTGCAGAACCCCAACGAAACGCCGATCGACTACGACGGCGTGGCGCTGGACCTGGAAGTGAATGGCCAGCCGCTGGCGTCTGGCGTCAGCGATCAGTCGGGCTCGATTGCACGCTTTTCCGAAACCGTACTGACCGTGCCGGTGAGCGTCTCGGCGTTCTCGGTGTTACGCCAGACGTTGGGGCTGAGCCAGACACAAACGCTGAATAATCTTCCCTACGTATTACGCGGCAAACTGGCGGGCGGCTTGTTCGGCACGATGCGATTTGTGGACACCGGAAAACTGAGCTTGCCGGGGGCGACCGCCGGAACGCGGTAATACCGAAGGACCAGCAACGCTGAAGATCCCATTGTGGGAGCGAGCTCGCTCGCGATAGCGATGTGTCCAGCGACATCAATGTGGGATGTGCCGGCCTCATCGCGAGCAAGCTCGCTCCCACAGGGTTCCTGGCCGGCCGGGAGATTTGTGATCGACCCCATCGCTCCCGCAGGAGGGTCATGAGGTGAAGCGAACACCCGGTTTAGGCCGTTCATCGACGGTCAACTCGAACACATCGGGGCGCGCGTAGTGACCGACGACATCGAAGTCATACCGCGCGCGGACCAAATCGTCAGTGTCGATTTCAGCGGTGAGCAACCCGGCCTCGTTACGCAGCGGCCCCGCCAGAATGTCTCCCATAGGCCCGACAATCACGCTGCCGCCCGCAATCAGCGGTCGATCCGCCGGCCAGTTGGCAATCTCCACGCCCAAGGCTTGCGGTGAGTCCTGAACCTGACATGCACTGACCACGAAGCAGCGGCCTTCATGGGCGATGTGGCGCATGCTGACCTGCCACATCTCGCGCTCATCCACGGTCGGCGCGCACCAGACCTCGATGCCTTTGGCGTACATCGCAGTGCGCAGCAGCGGCATCATGTTTTCCCAGCACACCACCGCGCCGATTCGCCCGACCTGGCTGTCGATCACCGGCAACGTCGAGCCATCCCCCTTGCCCCAGATCAATCGCTCGGTGCCCGTGGGCATCAGTTTGCGGTGCTTGGCGACCAGCCCGGCCTGCGGATCGAAATACAGCGCCGTGCAATGCAACGTGCTGCCAGCACGCTCGATCACGCCGATTACCAGGTTGGCCCCGGTGCGCGCTGACAGCCCGGCCAGGGCGTCGGTTTCGGCCCCGGGCACGTCGATGGCGTTGGCAAAATAGCGGGCAAACGCTTCGCGACCTTCCGGCAAACGGTAGCCCAGTTGCGTGCCAAAGCCCTCGCCTTTGGGGTAACCACCGAGCAACGCTTCGGGCATGACCACCAGCGCGGCGCCGGATTCGATAATTGCGTTTTCCCAGGCAAGGATCTGTTCAAGGGTCTCGGCCTTGCCGCCGGGCAAGGCGCCGATTTGCAACGCTGCAACAATGGACTTGGGCATGACGGTCACTCCGAAAGCATTGAGGTGTTGCCCATTCTCCTGCGCCACGGGATCATGAATAAAGCCCGACTCACTGCTGAATGATATGAACCAAATGAATATCGCCACCGTTGACCTCAACCTGCTCAAAGTTTTCGAAGCGCTGCATGAAGAGTCCAGCGCCAGCCGTGCGGCGTTGCGCCTGGGCGTGACGCAATCGGCCGTCAGCTCGGCGCTGCGGCGGCTACGCGAGTTGTATGGCGATCAATTGTTCGTGCGCACCGGCCGTGGCCTGGCGCCGACGCTCAAGGCCAATCAGTTGAAACCGGTAGTGAGCGATGCGCTGAACAAATGCCGTCAGAGCCTGGCGATGGTCGATCCGGCGGCCAATCATTACGACGGGCGTTCGGTCACGGTAGGGTTGTCGGATGATTTCGAGGTGGCCTACGGACGGCGATTGATCGAGACGATTGCGCGCAGTGCACCGAAGTTGCGCCTGATCTTTCGGCAAACCCACAGCCAGATCGTCGCCCAGGCGTTGATGGAGCGCAGCATTGATCTGGCAATCACGGCGGGCGGGTTCAGCGAGCGATTGCTCAGTCGTCAGGTGCTGGGTGAAGGCGGTTATCTGTGCCTGGTGGACCCACTCAGCCTGGCCCCGGGGCAACAGAGCCTCACGCTTGAGGAGTTCGTCGCCCGCGAGCACATTCTGGTGTCGTCCGGTGGCTTTATCGGGATCACCGATGAGGGGTTGGCGGCGCTGGGGCTGAGTCGGCGGGTGTGCGCCTCGACCACCCACTTTGCGGCGTTGCCGCACTTGCTCAAGGGCAGCCAGGCGGTGGCGACCATTCCGGCCCACGCCGCTCAAAGCATCGCGGCGCTCTGCGGCCTGGCGCTGCTGCCCTGCCCTTTGGCGTTACCGCGCTACCCGATCGAACTCGGCTGGCGCACCAACACGCAGCTCGATCCGGTGGTATTAAAAGTGCGCGAGGCCATTGTCGCAAGTTTTGCCTGAGGCGGGCCTTACTTGGCGGCCATCAAGCGGTTCACTTCGCTGCGCACCATGTTTGCAAACTCCGGGGGCGACATGCCATCGAGTTCGGCGCGAACCCATTCAGCCCATTTGCCTTTGCGCTTGGCACGTTCGCCAAACAACCGTGCAGCCTCGCCCTTGGATTTGCCAAGGTTGCTTTGCCACAGGTCGAACAGACGGGATTTCTCATCTTCAAGCGCGGCGCGCTCAGCCAGGGGTTTGTCGGCCAGATTGAAGCTCATGGGAATTACCTGCTGCGTAAAATAGGCGACATCTTACACTGTAGGACGAAATGTCCGACTCGGGATTTTTCCTCGGCGTACAGTCAATGCGCAAATTCGCTGCAACTTTTTCAGTCGTCGCAGACTCCATTGTTCACTGCCCATTTACCTGCAAGGAGTACCCAATGGCCCGGAAAACCGCCGCACAAGTTGCCGAAGACCAGATCAAGGATCAGGCATTCAGCGAACTTCAATCCCTGATCGAAGAGTCGGAAAAACTGCTCAAAAGCAGCGCTTCTCTGGTGGGTGAGGAAGCAGAGACCCTTCGCGGGCAAATCGCCCAGAAACTCCAGCAAGCCCGGGATTCGGTCAGCAGTGTTCGTGACCGTACCAAACCGGTGGTCGACGCGACCGAGACCTACATCGGAGGCCATCCATGGCAAACCGTAGCGATCTCTGCCGGATTCGGCCTGGTGGTCGGGTTGTTGCTGGGCCGTCGTTAAACGATCCCGCTTCAACGGCAACACAGCAAAAAGGCGAGCATTGAGCTCGCCTTTTTCATGCCCGCTCCCACAAGAATTGCGGTGTTCACGCCTTAACGGATCGACATCAAGCTTTTTTCATGCCTGTGTTTTGCTCAGGTCTCAGAGCCCTGCCAGTGCTCGCAAGTTCGTCAATGTTTGAGCATTCAGTTCGATACCGTGAGCGTTGGACTGGGCTCGCTGGTGGTGACGTCGATCACCCGGCAGGCGCTTGAGCCCCACGCCGTGCATCTGCCGCACCAGTTCCTGGCTGCGCTCGGCGAAATTCTGCCCGGCGGCCTTGCTCGGGTCGATCACGATCAGCAGCTGGCCGGTCCACGGTGTTTTGGCCCCGGGATGATTCTTCCAATCGAACTCGAAGGAGAAGTTACCGCCCGTCAGGGCCGCTGCCAACAGTTCGACCATCATCGACAATGCTGAACCCTTGTGCCCACCAAACGGCAGCAATGCGCCACCCTCCAGGATCGCCTTCGGATCCTGAGTCGGCTGGCCAAGGCTGTCCACGCCCATGCCCGCCGGCAAGCGCTCACCTTTTTGCGCGGCAATCTGCACATCGCCATGGGCAATGGCGCTGGTGGCCAGGTCAAAGACAATCGGCTCACCGTCAGCCCGGGGTGCGGCGAAGGCGATCGGGTTGGTGCCGAACAGGGGGCGGTCGGCGCCGTGTGGCACCACACAGGTCATGCTGTTGACCACACTCAACGCCACCAGCCCTTCATAGGCAAAAGGCTCGACATCCGGCCATAGCGCCGCGAAATGGTGGGAGTTACGAATCGCCAGCACCGCGATCCCGGCGCTGCGAGCTTTTTCCACCAGCAGAGCCCGGGCGGCCGCAAGCGCGGGTTGGGCAAAACCATTAGCCGCGTCGACCCGGACAAACCCCGAGGCAACGTCCTCGACCACGGGCACGGCCTGGCCATTGACCCAGCCGCTCTTGAGTGTCGAGACGTAACCTGGAATACGAAACACGCCATGGCTGTGGGCGCCATCGCGTTCAGCGCCAGCGCAGTTGAGCGCCAGGGTCTTGGCGACATCGGCGGAGGTGCCGTGGCGCACGAAAATTTGCTCAAGCAATAGAACGAGCGCGTCGAAATCGAGCGATGGGGTGGTCGAACTGACGGCCACTTCGGGCGTTGCGGTCATCTGAAGCTCCAGTTTTATTATTGAATACGGGCACCAGGGGAAACGAGGTTGCTCGGCAACCAACAGCAGACGTCGATTAAGCGCTGTTGTACCGGCGTCCTGTCAAGTCTCGAGCGCCTGTTCGGCTCAAGCAATATGTACCGCACCGAAGCGCTCCGCTGACCTTAATGTTTTTCCTCAACCAATAGCCTGCGATGGCCGCTGATCGCAGCCAATGAGGAAAAACCATGACTGAACCCGTAGAGCCCTATTTTTTCGACGAGGCCGAACGCGCAGCCAATGCCAGGCACCCCGGTGAGCGCGAAAATGCGCTGAACTTTACCCTCGACGACCTGAAATGGCTGAAGCACGTTTATCTGGCCACCAACGCTGCCCGCGTTGCGCAAAAAGAGTCCATGCAGGCCTGCCAACTGTTGCTGAAGGTAACGGGCAAAGCGGACATTCCATTGACGGGTGCCTTTGCCCTGAGCCGGCCAGACGATGGAGAGGTCACGCTCTACACACCGTGGAAGGGTCTGATCAAGTTCGCGGACATGGCCGACCTCAAAAGCAAACTCAAGGAATGGCTGGCGCAGGCCACTGGCAAGCGCGAGCTGCTGCGCTTTCTCTCCATTGAACAACGCTGCGCTTTACCCGCCGCCACCGTTCCTGACATTGCTACGAAAGACATCGAAGGCGCGGTGTTCCAGGACCAGCAACTGACCCTCGATCACAATCAGGAACAGAACATCAAGGCGATGAAGGCTGAGCTGCTCAAGACGCCAACCCTGCAATCGATGCTGGACGACACCCTCAAGCATGCGTTGCACAAGGCATTCCCCACGCTGGACCAGCGCCTGACCCGCCTCAAGAGCTTCGTGAAGACGGTTTCAGCCTTCGACGGCAGCGAAGACCTGCACACGATTTCCTCGATCCCCCTGAGCGATGCACTCCTGCACTTCTACCTGACCAACCATTGGCCGACCGGCGATTCAAGGGTCTTCACCCATCCCGAGCACAGCGTGAGCAGCGACGCTGATAACCAGACGTGGGAAAGCGCAGTGAAAGAAATCGCGCAAAGCTTCACGCCGCACTTGCACAGCCTGCTCGACGTGTTCTGGAACACGCCCATGAGCACAGGCCTCTCCCGCTTTGCCTTTTTCACCGAGGGTTTGCGCGACACCTTTCACCTGAAGCTCCTGCTCCAGCGCCAGAACGGCATTTTAACCACGCAGGAATACCTGCGACTGATGAACGTCAGCCTCCCGCCCGACGCGCACGATCCGCTTCGTATCGAGAAAATACGCGTAACCGCGCCCTTCAGGCATTTTGCCGAGCTGGCCTCGACTCTGATGATCGGGGGCACCAACACCCTGGGTTTTCTGTACTCCCCCTCCCGAGGTATCGAAGCGACGAGCCATCTGTCGGCGGTCAAAAAGATCGTGCTGGAGATGATGAAAGCCGAAGGGCATGAAGACACCTTGCTCAACTTCATGTCGCTGGACGAACGCGCCACCTTTCTTGCGTTGGAGCCGGTTGAGCGCCTGATTGATGGCAAACCGGTGATCGGCCCGGTGTTCACACAGTTGATGGCCGACATCCTTGGCAAGCAACGGGACAACCTGTCCCACGCGCTGAGCCGCTTGCGCGAAAGTGAAGGTACGCTCGACCCCCATGCCTTGCTCGACAGCGCCCTGGATGTCCGGGGATTGATCGATGACCGTCTGCTGGCCTCTGACCCTTCAGGACGCTGGAGTACACGGGTTGATCGGCGCGGCGGCGGGCAACCGGCCACCGTGCGCGCCGAGTCGGCCAAAGAGGAGTTGTCGCTGCTCGATTCTGTCGAGCAGGCACTCGATGAACGCCTTGAAAAACACCCGGCCATCTCCACGGCAACCCGCACGATCGACGATGCGGAACGCGTCCTGGGGTCGTCCGTGGCGAGTTTGCAATCGACGTTTACTCACACGCTGTCAACGGCATTGCGCAGTGAACTGAAGCTGCGAGCCGTATCGCGCACGTTGGGTACGACAGAACAGGTGATCATCAAAACCGTGCTCGATAGCCCGATACATCTGCAAAGAGCGGCATTGAACGGTTTTTTGCCGGACGTGTTTTCCCTGGCGCTGAAAACCGGCGACGCGACGGAGCCGTTGAAACTGGCCAGTTGTTTTGTGCTGACTGAACGAGGCGGCCAGGACCCTGTGCATTCGGGCAAGGCGATTTTGTGGACACCCGCGTTGGGGTTTGAAGCCTTCAAGGCGTTAACCCCGTTGCTGACCGAACTCGGTCGACGCGTTGCCGACGTCAACCATCGCTCAACGCTGCTGGAGAACCTTGGCCGCAACGAGCGCTTGCCTGGCAAGACCTACACGTTGGCGCCCCTGCAGCGGGTTTATGGGCACTTTCTTGATTATCTGCAAAAACCCTATGTGCACCTGAACCCGGCGTTTCTGACCGATGCGCTGGCGACAAAGCTCTCCGTCACGCCGCTGACCCATCTCCTGAACCTCGTCTCGCTGCGAAAGCCAATGACAGGTCTCGACCGCGCCATCGACATTGCGCGGTCACTGACGACCCGACAAAAACTGCCGGCATGGCTGGCCCAGGCGTCCGTCATAGAACTGATTGTGCATGCCGAGCTGCTTGAGCAATACCGCAACAACGTTAAGGACGACCAGGATTACCTGAGCGGCATACGGTCACTGCAACGCACGGCACACCACGAACTTGAAAAACAACTCAAGGCAGACGACTTCAACATCAACCCGGACAACGTCCAGGTGCACGTCAGTGCCCGACCGACATCGGCGGCCCACACTCAAACCCTGACCGACTTTGCCTTGACTCACCTCAAGACGCTGGATCAGCTGCATTTCAAGCTGGTATCGCTTGATAGCACCGTGATTCCCGAGGGCATGGACGAACGCTACATCAAAGACCTGATCCGCAACCTGAAACCGGGCGAGCATCAGCAGAAATTAGTGAGCGAAGCCCTGGCGGACACCCCGGCGAACGCAGACCGCAGGAAGCGTTTCTACACACAATTGCCCTGGCAGTTGATGCACTACGCCCACGGGGAAAAACTCCAGGAGCGTCTGAGCGAGACCGGGTTTGACCTGATCCGGCAAGTCATGGACATGCCTGACGCCATCGCCCGCGTAACGGTCGACGGTGCCCATGCAATCATCCGTCCGCTTGAGTTCCTCGGTATCAAGCAGGACCAATCGATCAAAGTGCCCGGTGTTTATCTGATCGGCTCAACGGCGGATCGCACTGCACCCCAAGTGCTGATTGCGCCTCACAGCCCTGGACACGGGGTCAAAGAGTATGAAAATGAAGTTCAACTGCTGACAGAACTGAAGACCCGCGGACCGCTGCTCGACTGGCTGCTCCTGAATTTGCAGAACCCTGACCGGACGCTGCTGGAAACCCGGATGGCGACCACCCATCACCGCGTTGCCAGTACCGCGTCGTCGAGTACCACCACACTGGCCTCTCATCCGATCAAGGGGAATCTGTTCAAACACCTGCTCAATGACAACGCCGCCTTGCTGGGCCGATTGCTCGGTTGCCAGTCCGATGACCAAAAACAGGGCGAATGGGCAACCATCAAACATGTGCTGGGCGAAGACCTGCACGAGGCCTATACATTTTTCATGGGCAAACTCGCCTACCCGGAAACGGTATGGCGCAGTTACCGCGACATCAAGCAATCCGCCGAAGACCTGCAAACCCATAAATGGGGGGCCGCCATCAAAGAGTTCATCAGCGGCATGGCCGAACTCTCCACGCTGCGCCAAACACTGGGGGATTCAACGCTGCTGTCGTCGACACCGGCCCTACCGGCACCGGAACAACCCGATACCCGGCTCAAATGGCGAGACATCGACGTCACAGGGCCCGAACGCACGCAGCTCAAGCGCCACGAAAGCATCAATGTCGATCTGGGTTCGCTGACATCAGACGCAACGCTTGGGCTGTACACCCACCCGACGACAAAACAACACTACGGGCCGGTTGAGGGAAAGGTGTTTCCAGTCATCAAGCGCGGCAACCGCTGGCGCATCGGCGACACCCACACGCTGGGCCCTCATCTGCGCCAGAACGAATCGAAGCAATGGCTGCTTGATGGGCGAGAATCGGCACCTCGCTTCAGTCTGTTTGGACGGGTCGATACTGCAATATCGGTTTTTGACGGCATGAACGTCGATGCCATGGGCATGTCCCGTATCCGTCGACTGTTTCCGCAGAAGGCCCGTCAGATTGACGAAGCGCTGGACCTGGCCACCACCTATGCCTGGAACAGCTATCGAAACCTGCAACTGCTCAAGTCCTCCGACGATACCGTCACGCCCGTGCATCAACTCATCATGGATTTCCTCGGTGTGCAGCACGTGCTGCCCGCGCATGTCGAGCAGATTGAAAAAGTCATCGGCGACCTTTTTGCAGCGTTGCTGGAGCCATCACTGAGGAAGCCGAAGTCCAGTCGTTTTGCCGTCGGCAGGCTGACCGAAGACGCACAAAACACCTTCGCCTTCATCGTGGCGAACGACACAAACCGGAGAATTCACCTTGCAGAAAAATTCTTCAATCCTGGATTCGACCACTACCGCCAACACCTGACCGACGCGGCCTTTCCGATCGACACCCATGCACGGGCGGTGACTTTGATTCATGAGTTGTCGCACATGGCCTGTCATACCGAGGACATTTCTTATCTCGACCCCGGCAGACCGTTCACCGATCTGATTGGAACAGCCTCCCCCCTCGCGGCTGAACTCAAACGCGCCTTGGCCAACGTGCAGAAAACGGCGCTCTCGATCCAGACCCCCTATACCCGGCTGTTCATGAGCCAGGATCCTGATACCGGTGTGTGGGAAGATCCGGGCAGCACCTCCTACGAGGAATCCGATCGCATAAAGGACCGTATTCTGGCGTTGACCGGCGCGGAAAACCTGAGCGGAGCCCGCGAAACGTTCAAGAAAAACCCGCTGGTCAGGCTGACCGTACAGTTGGGTAACGCCGACAGCGTGGCCTGGCTGGTCAGTCATCTGGGCCGTGAATTGCACGTCAGCACGCCCTGACGTCAAAAATAATTCTCATTTGATGGTTAATTGCCATGACGGCTGTTCTCGCAGGCTTCCCCTCAAGGTTAGAATGCAGGAAATCAGGATGAGTCAATGACCGACAACTCTCTCTCGCAAGCCGAATATGACGCCATCACCGATGCCGCTGCGCACTGGTGCATGCGTCTGCACGCCGTCGACTGCACCGCCGAAGAGCGGATCGCCTTCGAACATTGGCGTGATGTTCATCCGCTGCATGCGTTCGAGTACGAAGCCATGCTCGAGATCTGGGTCGTCGCGGGGGATTTGCCGCGTCCCGAAGCCGTTACATCGGTGGCTCGCTTCAAACCGGCCACGCCTTGGCGCGCGGTCGGCATCGCCGCCGCCGTGTGCGCCCTCGCGTTGCCGCTGGCGGCGTACAGCGGGTGGAACATGGGCTGGCTACCGAATTCGTATCAGCATTTCGAAGCGAGTGACACGGTCCGTCAGGTCACCCTGAGCGATGGCAGCCAGGTGGAATTGAACCTGGGCAGCGAGCTGACCTTCAGCAACTACAAGGATCAGCGCCGGGTCACGCTGGAAAAAGGCGAAGCCTTCTTCAGCGTCAGCCACGACCTGGCTCACCCTTTTGTTGTCAGGGCAGCGGACGGCAGGATTCGCGTCACCGGGACCAAGTTCAACGTCTGGATGTACGAGGATCAGGTACGCGTGAACCTGATTGAAGGCTCGGTTCTGGTCAGCAGCAACGATGACCTTCCGGGGGATGGCTTGCGCCTGGGGCCGGCGATGCAGGCGCGTTATAAACACGGCGACTTCACCCCGCAGATCAATCAGACCTACCCCAACGACAATTCCCTGGCGTGGCGCAGTGGCAAACTGGTGCTCGATGATCTGGCGCTGAACGATGCCCTGCCGTTGATCAACCGGTACCTGAGCAAACCGATCATGGTCGCTGACCACAGCACCGGCACGATTCGCCTGGGTGGCATCTACAACATCAAGGAACTGAACAACCTGGTGGCTTCCCTGCCCAAGGTACTGCCGGTCTACCTGACCCGTAACAAGGAAGGTAATCCGGTACTCAATGCGATCCCGCAACAAGCCCCTAAAAGCTGAAAAGGCCGCAACCCTCAAGGGGATGCGGCCTTTTTTACGGTTTGAATCGCCCTCTTACTGAGCGGCCACCTTCCCGGCTTTTTCATCCTGCTCGCGGATCGTCTGCGCCTGGTACTGCGGATCTGACGTGATCTGTTGCTCGGTAAACGGCAACGGGCTCAGCTGCTTCTTCGAAAAGGCAACGGTCTGATCCCGTGAATACTTCGACGTCGGGTCGCTGGACAACGAGAATGCCAGCAGGCCTTGGGCGTGCGGCCCTTTGTCATCAAAGGTCACCACTTGCAAATAGCTGGTGCCGCTGATGACTTCGAGTTTGCCATCGCTTCTCGGCACGCTTTGAATGGCGTTGTACACGCCCAGCGTGCCTGGCCCGCCGTGGATCGGTGTCTGTTGCCCGCCGCTGCTGACCACCTGAATATCACCCCAACGGCTGCCATCCTTGAGTCCCCGTTTTGTGACCTGCTCCACCGACGCCAGCATCGCCTCGCGAATCGCCTGGGTGACCTGCGGATTATCGAGCGCCAAGCCACGCGGCGTGTGCTGCGGATCTTTCGGATCGAACGCCACTCGCCAGATGTCCGGGACTTGCTGCAACGGTTCCATGACGTTCTGGAAGTGTACAAAGCCGAGTCCGCTGTCCAGATTCGCGCTGCGGTCCCACGCCTTGAGACTGGCACACAACGGAGCGAGCGTGGCGGCATCGGCGCCCAGAGCGCTGGCGCAAAATTGCAGCAGGTCCGGCATCACTTGCCCGGCCTGGTACACCTGATCGTCCATCACCATCCGTTGCAGATCCGCCGCCGAGACCGGGCCTGCCTTGCTCAGCGTGCTCAAGCGGTCCAGGGCGAACCGCGAGCGCAGCCCCAGCGGCTGGCCTTCCTGACTGATCAGGGGTGAGAAACCGGTGAGCGGTTGCGCCGGGTTGGCCATCCATGCCGAATCGTTGGAGTGCTGGACGTAGTCTTTACGCTGCAGTTGCGGCAACTTGTCCGCCGCATAAATGCCTTTTTGCGCGGCGTTCGGGTCGATGTCCCAGGCGCAGGCGCTGTTAGAACCGTCGAGCACGATCAACTGCAACCCGACGCGCGGGTCGCTGCACTTGGCGAGTTTGTCGGCACTGACGTTCGGCACCACCGACAGGTTCATGTACAGCGTCTGCCCCTGATCATCCACCGCCAGGGTGTTGACCCACGGGATGCCCTGAGTCTTGTGCACCGAGGCCTGCAAATCCTTGAGGCTGGTGGCCTGATTCATGGCGTACCACTGCTGCAACACTCGGTCGTTTTCCAGGTTGGCATCGCGCAGGCTGTAAGCGTACTTATTGTCCCAGTCGAGTTTTCCGGGCCACTGCACGATCGGTCCGAACTGCGAGCTGTAGACCACGTGGGACACCGCTTTGGTCTGGCCGTCGGACTGTTTCACGTTCACCGTCACGGTCTGCTTGTTCATCGGCAGCGACTTGCCGTCGAGCAGATAACGGGTCGAATCCTTGGGATCAAGTTGCAGGCGATACAGGGTGAAGTGCTTGGACGTGTCCACGGTGTGGGTCCACGCCAGGTGCTGGTTGAAGCCGATATTGATCATCGGTAGCCCCGGCAACGCCGCGCCCATCACGTCCAGCTTGCCGGGAATGGTCAGGTGCATCTGGTAGAAACGCATCCCGCCAATCCACGGGAAATGCGGATTGGCCAGCAACATCCCGCGGCCATTGAACGAGCGCTCGCTGCCGACCGCCACCGCGTTGCTGCCGCGATCCAGCGCGAACCGTTGCATGCGCGTAGCCGCCAGCTGAAACGACGCCCCCTCGCCCACTGCCCGAGCAACGGCCTTGGGTGGCGTCGCCCCCGCCAGCGCTTCGGCGAACTGCCCTACTCCACCTTCGACCAACAGACGGCGAGTCAACTTGACCAGGTCCTGCGAGGTGATGTCACGTACCCATTCACCCTGGCACTGCTGCGGCAAACCTTGTGCATGGCGCTCGGCCAGCGCGCGGTTGTACCCGGCGACATAACCTTCGACCAGATCACGCACTGGCGGGGTTTGCGCCTTCCAGAACGCGGCGACGGCTTCAGGGGTATTGAGCCAGGTGAAGAACAGGTCGCTGACCTGGTTCTCGCGTTCCTCGACCGTCAGCTGGTCCGGGCCGAAATAGCGTGAACGCTCGCCATTGACGGTGACAATCTCATTGGCCAGCAGGCACAGGTTGTCCTGGGCGTAGGCGTAACCGATGCCATAGCCGAGCCCACGCTCGTTTTCGGCACGAATATGCGGCACACCAAAACTGGTGCGGCGAATGTCGGCGCTGGCCTGCTCCGGCGCACTGCGTGCATTTGCCGCAAGACTCAGTCCCACCAACATGCCCGCAAGGCTCAACCTGGTTAATTGCCTGGAAATAATCACGCTCGCTCCTGATCGAAAAGACAAACACCCTGCGTCAAACACGCATCGCGCCTTCCCCTAGGAACGAAACCCACAACAAAAATTTAGGCCGCAAAAGGCACTTTATCCCGCCTTCTCACAGGGCAATGACATGACGGTGACGAATTTTCTACATTCGAGCCTTCATTATTTGCGGTGCTCATACGTCTTATTGAATGAGAGCACCCATCACATTTCCTGGCCGGCTCGGAAAAGGAGTTTTTGCATGTACAACTCGCAACTGCCAATGGACGGTAGTCACGCGCCAAAAGGCTCAGCCATGGGCTCTGGCGTTTTCAGTCAACGAGGCGAGCGCAATGGTAACGAACGGATCAGATTGCTGCTCAAGAGCTATGGTCTGCGAACCAGCCTGATTCGCCTCAAGGTTATCGACGCCTTGCTGAGCGCCGCCGAAAGTGAGCGCAGCCTGGGTGTTCGCGGCGTGCACAGCCATTTGCTGGACCTGGATATTCCCCTGTCCTTCCTCAGTGTGCGAGAGGTGTTGAAACGCTTGTGCAGCGAAGGCGTGATCACACTCAATGCGGATAAAAGCTACAGCCTGCACCCGCACGCTGTAGCCATGCTCCATCGCGACTGATCAGCTCAAGGTGCGTCGATCAAGGCTTGACCTTGCGACGCATCACGCCATTGACCACCACCACGATCACCGCGACGCCGATGGCGATGTACTGAAACAGCTTCTCGCTGATGACGCCTGTGTTTTGCAGATACGAAAGGCCGAACATGATCCCCAAGACCACCAGGGAGATCAGAATCGAGTATTTCAAACGTTGCGACTGAGTCATTGCGAATTCCTGAACCTGAAAAATGTGTCCGGTTTGTATCCGAAAGCATGCCAAGCCCCTACCTTTGTGCGGGAATGGGACGCTGCAAACGGGGTCTCATGTTACAGCCGATGAAGAGATTTGGCTTTATTGCGGCGATAACCATGAGGATTTTCAAATGTTCCGTCGAATCACACGGTTGATTCCCCTGCTCGCGCTGCTGACGCTGAGCGGCTGCATCGTTTTCCCCCACGGCGGCTGGCACGGCGACCACCATTACGATCGCGGTGGACCGGGTTATTACCAGCATCGATAACGTATGACGCGTACGTAATTGAACATCCACTTGTAGGAAAAATGCATATCCCGTTCACGGCTTAACCAATGCCCGCCCCGTTGCGGGCATTTTTCGTACATACACTTTCACTTGTTTTTTACTGCCCGCCCCCCCATCGAAACCTGGCGAAAACTATTGAAGCTTTCAGTCTTAATAGTCCGTTTGAGGTATCCATACTCGCTTGATTAATCTTGGCGCATCGCAATAAGACCCGCTATTTAACTTCACGAAGAAGAACAGGGATGCCATGCACCAACCGCTCATAAACATCAGGCCCTATCAGGTATTAGGCTTTTGCCTTGCCATCACTTTTTTTGAACTTCTGACGTATATGGCCAGCGACATGATCATGCCGGCCATGTTGACCGTTACTTATGAATTGAATGCCAGCGGGAGTCACGTCCCCTATGCCTTCAATCTCTATCTGGCGGGCGGCATTCTTCTGCAATGGCTTATTGGTCCACTGTCGGACCGGTTCGGTCGCCGACCGATGTTGCTCATCGGTTGTGCGTTATTCGCCCTGGCCTGTGCCGCGGCATTCAGCGTGCACAGCATTTATGCGTTCAACGGCTTGCGGCTGATTCAGGGCATGGGGCTGGGATTTGTCATCGCGGTCAGCTATCCCGCCTTGCAGGAAGTGTTCTGCGAAGCCGACGCGGTAAAAATCATGGCGTTGCTGGGCAACGTTGCATTGCTCTCTCCGCTGCTGGGGCCGTTGCTCGGCAGTCTGCTGCTGGAGTGGTTGTCCTGGCGGGAGCTGTTTTTACTGCTGGGTATCGGCGGCCTGTTCGTCTGGCTCGGGCTTTACCTGTTCATGCCGGAAACCGTGGGCACCTTGCGTCATGACGGTCAGCAACTGGCGGCGGTGCCGTTCGAATGGCGCGGCACCGTGCGCCGTTATGCCGCGTTGCTCGGCAATCCGCGATTCCTCAGCGCCTCGGTCGCGCTGGGGGTCATGAGCCTGCCCTTGATTGCGTGGATAGGGCTGGCGCCGCTCCTGTTAATTCACAATCAGGGCCTTTCACCCTTGCAGTACGGCCTGTGGCAGATCCCGGTGTTTGCGGCCGTCATTCTCGGCAACTTGATACTCAATCGATTGATTGCCGACACTGAATTGCCGCAACTGATTCGATATGCGTTGTGGCCGTTTTGCGGCGGGCTCATCGCCTTGCTCGCCAGCAGTTTCTACGGTGCCTCCACGCCTTTGCTGATCAGCGTCCTGGCCTTTTACGCCGTCGGCCTTGGCATGAGCAATGCCGCACTGTACCGGCTCGCGCTGTTTTCAAGCGACGACAGCAAGGGCCTGGTCTCGGCCATGATCGGCATGATCTCGATCGCTGTCATGGGCGGTGGCGGCTCGCTGATTGCGGCGGCCGGCGCCGGTGACAGCCACGAGTCCTTCGCCCTGATGGCGGCTATTGCAGGGCTCATGAGCCTGCTGCCCTTGCGCCTGTTTCTGCGGCGCTCCCACCTCCCGCTTGCTGCCTGACTCCACCCGATAGGTCCTTTGATGATTCATTTACCCCACACCGATGCGCTTTGCGCGTTAACGCAACCCTATTGCCTGGATTCCGTGCCTGAAGGCCTTTTCGACCGGGCCATGGGGGAAATCAGCCTGTTTCATTGTCACCACACGCCTGGCTATGAGCGCTGGCTCAACAGCAACGGGCTGGTCGCTCAAGACCTGGAAACACTGGATGACTGGTCAAGACTGCCGCCGATTTTCGCTCACTATTTCAAACGTCACCTGTTGTTCGGCCCCACGGGTGAAGGCGCGCTGGAGCTGACATCGTCCGGCACCAGCGGCCAGAAAAGTCGCCTGCGCTATGACCAGCGCAGCATGGCCGCCGCCCAAGGCATGGTGAGCCACATTTTTCGCCATTACGGCTGGGACACTCCGGACAGTCCCTGCAACTACTTGCTGCTGAGCTATGAACCCAAGGCTGCGATCACCTTGGGCACCGCCTACACCGACCAGTTTCTGTGCAGCTATGCGCCGGTCAACCGCATCGCCTATGGATTGCGCCTGACGGGTAATGGTCACGCGTTCGATGTGTTTGGGGTGATCCGCGCCTTGCAGGAATTCGCCGAAGAAGGATTGCCGGTGCGCATTCTCGGCTTCCCGGCGTTCCTGTCCCACGCGTTGCGGCACATGGAAGACACCGGCGTCGCGAATCTGCAGCTACCGGCCGAGTCACTGGTGTTTCTCGGCGGTGGTTGGAAAACCCAGGCCGCAGAGGAAATTCCTTTGTCGCAATTGTATGCACGCATCCACCGCCAATTGGGCATCGACCTGTCCCGCTGCCGGGACGGTTACGGCGCTGTCGAGCATGCCGTGCCCTACATCCAGTGTGCCCGGCAGCATTTCCATGTGCCGGTTTACTCGAAGGTCTTTGTGCGCAATCCATCCAATTTCACTGTTCAACCCTACGGTCAGCGCGGCTTGCTGGAGTTCGTGTCGCCGTACATTTCTTCCAGCCCCGCGCACGCCGTGGTCATGGGGGACCTGGCGACGCTGCACCCCGGTGCCAGCTGCGGATGCGGCTTGCAGACCGACTGGTTTGAACTGCATGGACGCGCCGGTACGACCGCCAGCCGAAGCTGCGCAATGGCCGCATCTGAACTGATTGGAGGAGCCTGACATGTACTTGATCAACGGAGAACTGCGCGACGATGTCACCCTCGAGACAGCCCTCGAGCAACTGCACCCACAACTGCCGCGACTGCTGAATGCACCGATCGACAGCGACACCGTCATCGACGCAGCGGCCCGATTTGCCCTGCAATTGCAAGCTGGCAGGCTGGATGTGCCCCTCGACAACGATCAACGATCGGGGCTTGTCGACTTCTGCCAGCGCAGCAACCTCATCACCAAACTTGAACGTGAGTTGGGTGTGCAACCGCGCTCGTTGCGACGTATCGATTACCGGCAAGCCTGTTTCGAAAGCTGGCATCCGCTGGGACTGGTGGTGCACATCACGCCGGGCAATGCGCCGATGCTGGCGTTCTGCGCGGTCCTGGAAAGCCTGTTGGCCGGCAACATCAACTGGTTGCGTCCCAGCTCCAGCGATGAAGGATTGACCGCGCAGTTACTCGCGGCGCTGGTGCATTGCGACACCCGTGGCCAGTTGGCTGATTTCATCGCGGTGCTGCCGGTCAGCACGGCTCAGATAGCGCAACTCTGCACCCGCGCCGATGGCGTCGCCGCTTGGGGCGGCGAACAAGCACTCAAGGCGATTCGCCAGCAGATCCCGGTCGGGTGTCGCTGGATCGATTGGGGCCACAGGATCAGCTTCGCTTATCTGTCGCCCGACGCGGCGAGTGCTTCGACGCTGGACGCGCTGGTGGATGAAGTGTGCAGTCTGGATCAACAAGCGTGTTCCAGCCCGCAATGGCTGTTGGTGGACAGCAACGATCCGGCGGTTTTGCGGGACCTGGGTGAACGCCTGGCCGAGGCCTTCACACGTCGCGCCTCACACTGGCCGGCGCTGATTCCTACCGACCAGGAGGCTTCGGAAATCACCACCCGCACCGCCATGGCGAGGCTGGAACACTGCTTTGCGCAGCGGACCGGTCAGGTCTGGACCGGCCCGGGATGGAACGTCATCTGGGATCACCACCAGACGCTCGCGCCCTCGCCGCTGTTTCGTACCCTGCTGCTCAAACCGGTGCCGCAACACTTGATCGCCGAGACGCTATTGCCTTGGCGCGCCGTCCTGCAAAGCTGCGTGTTGATGTGTTCTCCAGCGCAGACGCCGGGGCTGGTGCGCACGCTGGTCAATGCCGGCGTCACGCGTATCGCCCCGTGCGGGCTGATTCATGACGGCTACCCCGGAGAGCCCCATGACGGCGTCTACGCGCTGTCGCGCTTCAGTCGTCGCCTGTCGGTGAGTCTGTCGCCTGAGACAGTGCCTGGCCGGACAACGCTCGACGCGCTGCCGACCGCTGCGGATACATACCATGAGCCGATCATGGACAAAAACACATTCATGACCCAACCGGTCAACGCCATGGCACAGCTGTTTTTCCGCTCAGGGGGCAGCAGCGGCATGCCTGCCCTGGCCGGGTTCAGCTATCAGGACTTCCAACGGCAGATGCGCGCCGCGGCTGACGGCCTGTTCGCCGCCGGTCTCGACCCGTCATCGGATCGGGTGATGAACCTGTTTTACGGCGGCAGCCTGTATGGGGGCTTCTCCAGCTTCACCAAGGTTCTGGAATTGATGGGCGTTACGCATTTCCCCATGGGGGCGCCGCACGATGATGACTTCAGCGAAATCGCTCGAATGATCGTGGATCACCGCATCACCGTGCTGATCGGCATGCCGAGTACGTTGCATCGCTTGTTTTTCAACGAACAGAGCCAGCTCCGCGCGTACTCGGGCATCAACAAAGTGTTCCTAGGCGGTGAGCACCCCAGCCAGGCCAGCCTGCGCCTGATGGAAAGCTGCGGAGTCTCGACGATTCGCTCCGCGATCTATGGCTCTGTCGACGCCGGCCCGCTGGGGCATGCCTGCTCGGCAACGGCAGACGGCATCTTTCATTTGATGTGCGATACCCAGCATCTGGAAATCGTGCATCTCGAACACGATTACCCGGTGCAAGCCAATGAGATCGGCCGGCTGCTGTTCACCTCCCGGGCCCGGCAAGGCCAGGCCGTTCGCCGGTATGACGTGGGAGACACCGGTCGCTGGATAACCGGAGCCTGCCCTTGCGGGCTCGAGTCACCGCGATTCGAATTGCTGCAGCGCCACGGCAAGTTGATACGGATGGGCACGGAATTCATTTCACCGTCGGCGCTGCAGGGCAGCCTCGGCCTGCCTGTTCAATTTGTGCTGGACCACGCCTGCGATGGCAGCGAACGGCTGAAGGTTTTAGTGAACCTGAAGGCCGAAAAGGCTTATGAAAAGTTATTCACCCACGCCGCACTGACCAATGCCGTGAACGCCGCGCTCATCACGGTAGACGTTCACGAGTGTGCCGAATCCGAATTCACCAAAAACAAACACAGCGGAAAAATACCGTTGGTTATCGACAACAGACATTAAACATATCGTTTGATTTTTAATTCTCACAACGCCTGATAAAAAAGAGAACCCAGTGAAAACACCTTATTCGCTTGAACAACTGTTGCCTTATATAAGGCAACACTCAAACTTTTACCGCACCCGCCTGAACCACTTACCGGCAGAAGGTATTACTTTAAAAGACCTGCCGCTGACCAATGTGGCCGACTATTGGGCTGACAGTAACGACCTGAATCATTGGCCTGTGTTGACCGGGGACATCGAAGACGCGTTGGTGTTTAAAACCGGCGGATCCACCAGCCAGGGCAAACTGACGGTTTACTCGACCGGCGAGTGGCAAGCCTTGGTCAGTACATTTGGAAACAGTGTTTCCTCTCAGCTGAAGGACGGTGACAGGGTCGCCAACCTGTTCTTTTCCGGCGATCTCTACGCCAGCTTTCTGTTCATTCATGACTCGCTGGCGCACGTCAAACGGTCCATCTGTGAGTTTCCGTTCACCGGCGAAGTCAGCATGGATGTCCTGGCGGATGCGCTCGATCAGCACCGGATCAACGTGCTGGTCGGCGTACCGGCGCAGTTGTTGCGATTCGCGGCGTACCTGACCCAGCATCAGCGGGTGCTGTGTGGGGTTGATACGTTGCTGTACGGCGGTGAAAGCCTGTTCGGCCCGCAATTGGCCATCCTTACCCAGGTATTTCCCAACGTGCGCATCGCCTCAATCGGCTATGCCAGCGTCGATGCGGGCCTGATCGGCGCTACGAGCCGCGACTGTGCCTTGGGCGAGCATCGGGTATTTGAACCCCAGACCCTGCTGGAAATCGTCGATGAACTGACCGGTGAAGTCATTGAAGAATGCGACCGCACCGGATTATTGGTGGTGACCAACCTGACCCGCCGACTCATGCCGCTGCTGCGTTATCCGGTGGGCGACCGCGCCTGCTGGTGTGAGCCCGGCAACACCCCGATGCGCAAATTCGCCCTCAAGGGACGTAGCGCCCATAGTCAGCGGGTTCGTGTGGGGTCGGCGTCGTTGTTGATCGACGAAATGCTGCAGATTGTCCAGCGCGTTGCTGGCACCGACCAATGGCAATTGCGCCTCGAACATGACGGATACAAGGACATCGTCAGTGTGAAATGGGTGCCTGACACTAACGCCGTGGCCACCGCACCGCGATGCCAGGCGCTGTGTGAAGCGCTTGTGGCCCATTACCCCGCGCTCGAGCATCTGAATCGCGAAGGGCTGCTGGAGTTGCGAGTGCTGTCCTGCAACGTCACCGACCTGAAGCTGCACCCACGTTCCGGCAAGCAGATGCGGGTTCTGGATTTGCGCACCTATGACGCGCCATCGCCGGAGACTGCGTGATGCCTCATCTGATTTTTCGACGCTACCGCCCTTCCGATGCCCGCTCTGTGAGTCAATTGTTTCGCGAGGTTTATGGCGATCATTACGTTCAACCGGATGTTTACCTACCGGACATGATCAGTCAGCACACCGCCGACGGTCGCTGGAAATCAATGCTGGCGGTGGATGATGTACGCGTTCTGGGGCATGCCGCGTTGTGCCACGAATCGTCCCCGCAGAACGCGGAACTGGCTCTCAGCGTGGTGCATCCCGCCGCGCAGGGGCAAAGTATCGCGACTCGCCTGGGCCGGGAGTTACTGTTGCAGGCCGGAGCACTGGGCTTCAAGAGCGTCTTGATCAAGCAAGTGACCCACCATCCGTACACGCAACGCATGGCCGCAAACATCGGCTTCCACAGCACGGGAGTGCTGCCCGACTACGTTCCTTCGCCCTTCGCCGAACCGCACCCGGAAACCATTGTGATGGGTTGCCACGTGGTCGAAGGACAGGCGCGCCCACTTCCCGACATCCCCTGGCCCGAACGCTACCGGGGGTTTATGCAGCACCTGAGTTCGCTGTTCGGCACCCATCCAGAAATGACAACACCGCCTTCGATACCCTTGCAGATCAAGCAACACCATCACCGCTTCGACATGGTCATTCACCGCTTGACCAAACGTCTGCTCGACCAGATCCGGCAATTGCCCGGTCACTGGATGATCTCGACCCGACTGGCGTTGTCGCGACACTTCGCCGAAGACTTGCGCAGTTTGACGACGCTTGGCTTCACGTTCACCGGGTTGATGCCTGCTCCTGGCAGTCATGGATGGTTTGCCCTGTTTCATCGAGGCGCGCGGCCTCGGTCCCTCAATCTGCATTGCCACTACATGCAACAGTTGCACGACGACTTGCAGCGAAACACCGAAGCACAGGGTAGCGCTCGCTCAGCCGCTTGAGTCTTTTCGGTAAAACTCATTGCCCGGCTGCGCGCAAAGCTCCACCAGCCAGTCGACAAACACCCTCACCCGTCGAGACAACTGGCGGTGTGGGGGATAGAGCGCCGTCAGCGGCATCCCGGGGGGCGGCGTCGCTTTCAATACTTCGCACAAACGCCCTTCCTTCAATTGGCGGGCGACGTGGTAGTACGGCGTCTGGATCAGTCCATAACCCGCCTCACAAGCGGCCAGGTAACCGTCGGCACTGTTGACCGATACGTGCTTGGGCAGGTCAATCAACCTGACTTGATCGTCGACCATGAACTCCAGCCCGAAGGATGGTCACCGAAGCGCGGGGCAATTGCAGGCTGTCTGCCGCTTTGGCAAAGCCGCCCAGCTCGACGATTCGGGTGAACACGCGCATGGCGTTAAAACGGTCCATTGTCAGGCTTTCCGGCTGATTATTTAGATATTGCGAACAGTGATAGCAGTTTTAGCCGGTTTATCTGGGTTCTGTCGAGGTCAACACTAGGGGCTTACACCACAGGGAGTTGATTTCATGCAAACACGTCAATTGGGCAAAAACGGCCCGCAGGTTTCTGCCATCGGGTTGGGCTGCATGGGCATGACCGATTTCTATACGACCGGTGTCGATACCCGCGAAGCCATCGCCACCTTGCATCGGGCGCTGGAATTGGGGATCAACCTGCTCGACACCGCTGACATGTACGGCCCGCACACCAATGAAGAATTGATCGGCAAGGCCATCATCGGCAAGCGCGAGCAGGTGTTCCTGGCCAGCAAGTTCGGCATCGTCCGCGATCCGTCCAACCCCGGTGCCCGGGGCGTCAACGGCCGACCGGACTACATTCGCGCGTCGATCGACGGCACGCTCAAACGACTGGGCGTTGAAACCCTGGATTTGTACTACCAGCACCGGATCGACCCGCAGGTGGCCATCGAGGAAACCGTCGGCGCCATGGCCGATTTGGTCAAAGCCGGCAAGGTGCGTTTTCTGGGTTTGAGTGAGGCGTCAGTGGCCACGCTGGAACGGGCGCACAAGGTTCATCCGATCAGCGCCCTGCAAAGTGAGTATTCGCTGTGGAGTCGCGATCAGGAAGAGAACGGTTGCCTGGCCGCGTGCCAGCGCCTGGGCGTTGCCTTCGTCCCTTACAGTCCATTGGGACGCGGTTTTCTGACGGGAGCACTGACAAGCCCGGATGACTTCGCCGCCGATGATTACCGTCGCTTCAGCCCGCGTTTTCAAGGGGAAAATTTTGCAAAAAACCTGTTGCTGGTGCAGCAAGTGCAGGCCTTGGCAGCCGACAAAGGCGTGACGGCAGGTCAATTGGCGTTGGCCTGGGTGCTGGCGCAGGGTGACTACCTGATTCCGATTCCAGGAACCAAACAGCGTAAATACCTTGAAGAGAATGTCGCCGCACTTGAGGTGAAGCTCAGCCGCGACGAATTGCACGCGCTGGAAGCGATCTTCCCGGCCAATGCCACCGCAGGCTTGCGCTATCCAGAGGAAGTGATGAAGTTGCTTGACCGATAACCGACGCCTGGCCCACCCGCGCTGAGTGGGCCAGCACTACCGAGCGTCAGGCCTTGGAGCTGACGCCACCATCGGTAGGAGGCACCGTCGTCCCATTGCCCTTGCCGTAAGTCTGCAAGTTCTGCAATACGTAGATCGCTGTCTTGTACTCCGGGATCAGGCCAGTGGCGTACTTGTCGCCTCTGATGCTGTTGTTCTGGATGGTGTCCAGTTGCGTGGCGAAATACTCCAGCGCATTGAATTTTGCATCCGGGTCATTCTGAACCCCGAACCGGTCAAACTTGTCACCGGCATTCATTAACGTCATCCACGTGGTATCGGAAATCAGGCCTTTACCTCTAAGGAAGGCACTGAGGTTGCCCAGTTGTTTGGCGGAGACATTTTCCGGGTCGAAACCTTTTACGTTTCGGTGGATTTTCATTGCATCCATTTTCGCCGTGCTCAGCGCGTTTGGATTGGTCCCCACCAGGGCCAGCATCTGCTTGATCCTGGCGCTTTGTTTTATGGGCTTGCCGCTGCCCGTATCCTGAACCAGTAAACCTGCCTTGGACGTCCAAGCCCCGGCATAGCCGATAGTCATGACTGCGCTCCCGACTGCGTGAACATAAATAACTCCTTGTTTAACTCGAATTCAGAGCGCGCAAGTATCGGCGTGGCAACTAGCCATACCTACAACTATTTCCGGTTTTTACAATTTTCGTACATTTAAGATACAAAGCACTAAGCTCCCTGTTTCATTGGCCTAGACCAACTTTTCACTCTAAGTCTGCACAACTAATCTGGTTCATCGTGCGTGCTGGTCCGTGCATTTGTATCGACATTGAGACCTTTCAAGACCTGACCGTCCGTCACTCTCCCCCCTTTTTGGACGTTCGTACCTAAAGCTCGCCTGTTGCAGGCCGATAGCCCTTCGAAGCGCCGATCTTTTGATCGAAAACCACAATAAAAACGCTGCACAAGGACCGGTCCCATGCCCGCATTCCGTACCATCCAGGCTCGCTACACGCTGTTTCTGGTCCTGTTTATCCTGCTGTTGTTCATCCTGACGGTGGTCGGCATCAGCCAGTTGGTTGCCCCTAAACTTCGCCATACCGAAGAACAAGTAGCCCTCAACCGCATCGCCGAAGTCGCCGAGCAGATCCAGGGCGAATTGAACAAGGTTCAAGCGCAACAGCGCAGCATCACCCAAACCATTCCGTTGCTCGACAGCGCCGCCATCGACACGGTGCTGCCAGGCCTGGTCGATCAGTACGGCGAGTTGAAAGTGTTCGGAGGCGGTATCTGGCCGTTACCCGGCCAGCGTGAGGCCGGGCGCAACAAGTTCAGCACCTTCTGGCACCGCGACGCCTCGGGCAAGCTGGCGGTCAATACGTTCTGGAACAGTGACGCCGCTCCCAACTATTACGACCAGACCTGGTACAAGGGCGGCATGCAAACCCCGCGCGGCCAATGCGCCTGGGCCGCTGCCTATAAAGATGACGCCAGCGCCGAGCCACGGACCAACTGCGCCATGGCCATTCAGAAAAATGGCTCGGCGTATGGCGTCTCGACCATCGACGTGACCTTGGGCTTCTTCAATGACTTGATCGCGCGCAAGGAAAAAGACCTCGGCGCCGAAATGCTGATCGTCGAAGCCGACGGCAAGATCATCAGCAACAGCTCGCGGATCAGTGGGCCGATCGTGCTGAAGAACATCAGTGAGCTGGCCGGCAACTCGCCGTTCGCCAGTCAAGTGAAGGCCGGCCTGCAAAACCGTGATCAGTCGCAGCGGGTCGAGTTCGACAACAACGGTGAAGCCAACACCTTCTTCATGCGCCCGATCGAAGGCACGCCATGGTTCCTAGCCACGGCCCTGCCGACCACGCTGATCACCGCCCAACGTGACGATGTGCTCAGCACACTGAGCCTGCTGCAAATCCCGATGGTGATCCTGCTGGTGTTGCTGCAGATCTACGCGATTCGCCAACTGATCCAGCGGATGAAAATCCTCAAAGCCAACATCGACGCCCTGTCCGCTGGCGATGCCGACCTGACCAAGCGCATCACCATCCGCGCCGAAGACGAACTGGGCGCCATCGGCCACTCGGTCAACGCCTTCATCATTTACCTGCAGAACATGATCGGCGAAGTCACCCAGGCCACCGGAGCCATGGCGTCCAGCCTGGACAACCTGCAGCGGACTTCCGCCCACACCAGCCAGATTCTGGTGCGTCATGCGTCTGAAACCGATCAGACGGTCACGGCGATCACCGAAATGAGTTCGACCGCCGACAGCGTCGCGCAGAACGCCGCTGAAACGGCGGCTTTCACTCAGCGCGCCAATGAAAACGCCGACCGTTCACGGGTCGTGGTCGGTGAGGCGTCCAGCAGCGTGATCGCCTTGATCGATGAAGTGGCAAGCGCCACCCATAAAGTCGAAAGCATGCAGGAGGATGCGCAACGCATCACCGAGATTCTCGGGGTGATTGGCGCCATTGCCGGGCAGACCAACTTGCTGGCGCTCAACGCCGCGATCGAAGCGGCCCGGGCCGGTGAGCAAGGTCGCGGTTTCGCAGTCGTCGCCGATGAAGTCCGCGCCCTCGCCGCCCGCACGCAGGCCAGCACTTCGCAAATCAATGAAATGCTCAAGCGCCTGACCCAAGGCGTGAGTTCGTCTGTCACCGCGATGGAAAATACCCAGGCCAGTTGCCAGTCTGCGGCCGATGCCACGGCGCGGGTCAACACGGGGCTGGATGAGATGGCCGGCTCGGTCAGCCATATCAACAGCCTGAGTACACAGATCGCTACCGCCGCCGAGCAGCAAAGCGCGGTGACCGAAGAGATCAACCGCAGCATGGTGCAGATCCGGCACATGGTGGATGAGCTGGTGAAGAGCGGCCAGGCCAGCGAGCTCAATACCCAACAACTGCTGCAAGCCAATGCGCGTGTCAGCTCGATCATGGGGCGGTTCAAGGTGCGTTGACCGCTGCTGAATGACACAAGCTCCCTGTGGCGGGGAGCTTGATCTGTGAGGAGCTTTTGTGGCGAGGGGGCTTGGCGTACCTGTATTACTTCGAAACAACCTCGTATCTCTTCGCCGCAAAAAATGGTCAAAATGCATCTTTTTGGCCGCAACCCGAGACGAGATTCCCCATGCGAAACCACCTGCGTCTGGTCGCCCTGAGCGCCCTTTTTATCTCCTCCCTGGCTCAGGCCGCCGACCTGGTCCCGATCGAAGTCCACCGTGACGCCAACTGCGGTTGCTGCAAAAAATGGATCAGCCACCTCGAGGCCAACGGCTTCAAGGTTGAAGACCACGTCGAATCCAACATGAGCGAATTCAAGCAGCAGCACGGCGTGCCTCCACGCCTGGCGTCCTGCCACACCGGCCTGATCAACGGCAAATTCGTCGAAGGCCATGTTCCAGCGGATCAGGTGCTGGCCTTGAGCAAACGTGATGACTTGCTGGGTGTTGCGGCGCCGGGTATGCCCATGGGTTCGCCCGGCATGGAAATGGACGGCATGAGCGATGCCTGGCAAGTGATCGGCCTGAAAAAGGACGGCACTGACGTGGTGGTGGCGGACTACCCGGCCCATTGATCGGCGGCGCCTACATCGGGCTGTTTTTCGCGGCATTTGGTGCCGCGACCCTGCTGCCGTTGCAATCCGAAGCGTTGCTCGTCGGGCTGTTGCTCAGCGAACAGTATTGGCTATGGTTGCTGCTGGCCGTCGCGACGCTGGGTAATGTCCTCGGTTCAGTGGTGAATTGGTGGCTCGGCTGTCGCATCGAGCGGTTTCGAGACCGCCGCTGGTTTCCGGTCAGCCCGCGCCATCTGGAACAGGCCCGAAAACACTATCAACGCTATGGTCATTGGTCATTGCTGCTGAGTTGGGTGCCGATCATCGGTGACCCGCTGACGCTGGTGGCCGGCGTCATGCGCGAGCCGCTTGGGCGGTTCCTGCTGATCGTGACCCTCGCCAAAGGTGCACGTTATGGCGTGCTGGCCCTGGCCACGCTGGGCTGGATCGGTTGAACGATCGGCGGCGGCGATTGCCTGTGTTTAATGTCGCCCTAATCATGCCGATCCAGCATCGGCGGGTTTTCTATGGAGTTCCCCCATGTCCCTTCCCCTTTCCCGCTGGCTGCCCGGCCTGTTTCTGACCGCTGCACTGCCTGTTCTGGCTCATGCCGAAGGCCCGGAATACGGGCCGGAACTGCAAGGGTTCGAGTACCCCTATACGGTCAAGCATTTCGCGTTCGAGTCCCAGGGAAAATCCCTGCAAATGGGTTACATGGACGTCGCCGCCCACGGCAAGGCCAACGGGCGCAGCGTGGTGTTGATGCACGGCAAAAACTTCTGCGGCGCCACGTGGGACAGTTCGATCAAAGCCCTGAGCGAAGCCGGTTACCGGGTGATTGCGCCGGACCAGATCGGTTTCTGCACCTCCAGTAAACCGGACAACTATCAGTACACGTTCCAGCAACTGGCGACCAATACCCAGCAACTGCTCAAAGCCCTTGGCATCCAGAAGTCCAGCGTGCTCGGGCACTCCACCGGCGGCATGCTCGCCACGCGCTATGCGCTGCAATACCCCGATCAGGTCGAACAACTGGCGCTGGTCAATCCCATTGGCCTGGAAGACTGGAAAGCCCTTGGCGTGCCCTATCGCACCGTCGATCAATGGTACGAGCGCGAACTCAAGCTCAGCGCCGACGGCATCCGCACCTATGAACGCAACACCTATTACGGTGGCCGCTGGAAGCCTGAATTCGACCGTTGGGTCGATATGCTTGCCGGCCTGAACAAAGGCCCGGGGCACACGCAAGTGGCCTGGAACTCAGCGTTGATCTACGACATGATCTTCACCCAGCCGGTGTACTACGAGTTCAAGGACTTGAAGATGCCGACGCTGTTGCTGATCGGCACGTCCGACACCACGGCCATCGGCAGTGACATTGCCTCCCCGGAGGCCAAGGCCAGGCTCGGTCATTACGACGTGCTCGGCAAGCAAGTGGCAAAACTGATTCCGCAGTCCACACTGGTTGAATTCCCCGGCATGGGCCACGCGCCGCAGATGGAAGAACCGGCGAAATTCCACCAGGCATTGCTCGACTGGCTGAACAAAACCAATCCCGTGCGTTGATGAGGTAAGGCTGATGGCGGTGCAGATTGCGGTGATCGATGATTGGCAGGACGTGGCCCGTGACGTGGTCGACTGGTCCGTGCTGGACAGCCTCGGCGAGGTGAGCTTTATCCATGATTACCCCGCCGACAACGCAACCTTGGCGGAGCGTCTGGGTAAATTCGAAGTGATCTGTGTGATGCGCGAACGCACCCGGTTCGATGAAGACCTGCTGCGCCAGTTGCCGACTCTCAAGCTGCTGGTCACCGGCGGCATGCGCAATGCCGCGCTGGACCTCAAGGCCGCTGCAGCACTGGGCATCCAGGTCAGTGGCACCGACAGCTACAAGCACGCCGCACCGGAACTGACCTGGGCGTTGATTATGGCGGCGACCCGCAATCTCGTGGTCGAAGCCAATGCCTTGCGCGCCGGGAAATGGCAGCAAGGCCTGGGTGGCGACTTGCACGGCAAGACGCTGGCGATCCTCGGCCTTGGCAGCATCGGCCAACGTGTCGCGCAGTTCGGTCAGGTGTTCGGGATGCGCGTGATCGCGTGGAGCGAAAACCTCACCGCCGAACGTGCCGCAGAAGTAGGCGTGACCTATGTCAGCAAGCAGGAACTGTTCGAGCAGGCCGATGTGCTGTCGGTTCATCTGGTGCTCAGCGATCGCAGCCGGGGATTGGTCGACGCCCAGGCGCTGGACTTGATGAAACCCACGGCGCTGCTGGTCAACACCGCTCGCGGACCGATTGTCGATGAGGCTGCGCTGATCAAGGCGTTGCAGAAGAATCGGCTGGCGGGGGCGGCGCTGGATGTGTTCGACGTGGAACCACTGCCGCTAAATCATCCGTTCAGAACGCTGGACAACGTGTTGGCGACGCCGCATGTCGGGTATGTCAGTCAACAGAACTACCATCAGTTCTTTTCGCAAATGATCGAGGACATTCAAGCGTGGTCGGCGGGTGAGCCGATGCGCCTTCTGAGCTAGGATTACAGCGCCGTTCTCTCACCCGATCGATGTTGATCAGTTAGTCAATACTGAACGCGAAAACCACGTATCCTCTGCGCCCGTTTCACGTCCAACCTCGCGAGGGCAGTTTGTCTAAAGGTATCGCTTTATCGGTCTCGGCCTCGGTGCTGTTTGCCGTCATGTATTACTACACCTCGCTGCTCACCCCCTTGAGCGGCGTGGAGATTTTCGGCTGGCGCATGCTGCTGACCGTACCGTGCATGACCGTGTTCATGGTCGCTTCAGGTGAATGGAAACGCGTGGTCGAGATTTTTCGGCGCATCGCCGGGAATCGGAAACTGATCGCCGGCCTGATCGCCTCCTCCGCCCTGCTCGGCGTGCAGCTTTGGCTGTTCATGTGGGCGCCGCTCAACGGCTACAGCCTGGATGTGTCGCTCGGCTATTTCCTGTTGCCGCTGACCATGGTGCTGACCGGGCGGATCGCCTATGGCGAGCGCCTCTCGTATCTGCAAAAAATCGCCGTGGTACTGGCCTGTCTTGGCGTGATCAACGAGGTGTATCAGGTCGGTGGTTTTTCCTGGGCAACCTTGCTGGTCTGCATCGGCTATCCGCTGTATTTCATCCTGCGCAAGCGCCTGGCCGCCGACAACCTTGGCGGTTTATGGCTGGACATGGCGTTGACGCTGCCGGTGGCGTTCTGGTTCGTGCAGAGTGGCGAACAGGGTTTCGGCGTGTTTGATCAACACCCGTGGCTGTCGCTGCTGATCCCGATACTCGGGGTGATCAGCGCGTCGGCGCTGGTGGTCTACATCATCGCCAGCCGATTGTTGCCGTTCAGTCTGTTCGGGCTGTTGAGTTATGTAGAACCGGTGTTGTTGCTGGGCGTTGCGTTGCTGCTTGGGGAAAGCATCAAGCCCGGGGAATGGTTGACCTATATTCCGATCTGGCTGGCGGTGGTTGTATTGGTGTTTGAAGGGTTCAAGCACCTGGTCCGGCATCGCAAACCTTAAGCCCTACACAAAACCAAATGTGGGAGCGGGCTTGCTCGCGAAGGCGTCGTTTCAGTCAACTCAGATGTTGAAAGAACAATTGCATTCGCGAGCAAGCCCGCTCCCACAGGTGTAGCGGCTTACTCGGTGGCGAGTACGCCACGACGAACCTGATCACGCTCGATCGATTCGAACAGTGCCTTGAAGTTGCCTTCGCCGAAACCATCGTCGCCTTTACGCTGGATGAATTCGAAGAACACCGGGCCCATCAGGGTTTCCGAGAAGATCTGCAGCAGCAGACGCTTGTCGCCCGACTCGGACGAACCGTCCAGCAGGATCCCACGCGATTGCAGCTGATCGACCGGCTCGCCGTGGTTCGGCAGGCGGCCTTCGAGCATTTCGTAGTAGGTTTCCGGTGGTGCGGTCATGAAGCGCATGCCGATGCTTTTCAGGTGATCCCAGGTCTTGATCAGGTCATCGCTGAGGAAGGCCACGTGCTGGATGCCCTCACCGTTGAACTGCATCAGGAACTCTTCGATCTGCCCGGCGCCCTTGGACGACTCTTCGTTCAGCGGGATGCGGATCATGCCGTCCGGCGCAGTCATGGCCTTGGAGGTCAGGCCGGTGTATTCGCCTTTGATGTCGAAGTAACGGATCTCACGGAAGTTGAACAGCTTCTCGTAGAAGTTGGCCCAGTACGCCATGCGACCGCGATACACGTTGTGGGTCAGGTGATCGATGATTTTCAGACCGGCGCCAACCGGGTTGCGGTCAACGCCTTCGATGAACACGAAGTCGATGTCGTAGATCGAGCTGCCTTCGCCAAAACGGTCGATCAGGTACAGCGGCGCGCCGCCAATGCCTTTGATCGCCGGCAGGTTCAGTTCCATCGGCCCGGTTTCGATGTGGATCGGCTGGGCGCCGATTTCCAGCGCACGCTTGTAGGCCAGTTGCGAATCCTTGACGCGGAACGCCATGCCACACACCGACGGGCCATGCTCGGCCGCGAAGTACGAAGCAACACTGTGCGGTTCGTTGTTGAGGATCAGGTTGATCTGGCCCTGGCGATACAGGTGCACGTCTTTGGAGCGGTGGGTCGCGACCTTGGTGAAGCCCATGATCTCGAAGATCGGCTCCAGGGTGTTCGGGGTCGGCGATGCAAGCTCGATGAATTCAAAGCCCATCAGGCCCATTGGGTTTTCGTATAAATCTGCCATTTTGGCGCCTCATCATTTTTTAGAATTAACGGAACGTTAGTTGCTAAGAATGCTGAAGCCGGCGGGTGGCGCGCAGGAGATGCCCCGCACGCTGCGGGCGAGGAAGTCACCGTAGATCAATTGAAACCCGAAACTTTTCATTGTCGACCCAAGGCTGAGGCGGGCGAGGCTTCTGCTGGCAGAAGACGATTATTATTGTATGCGTAACCCGATTCTACACAGCGTAAATAGGTTTGTCCGCCTTCTGTATCAAATCCCCTTTTTCCCTGCTCGCGCAAGGGGTTTGTTGCACAGGAAAATCCCCGCGAGAATCAGCCCACCTCCCAGGCACATCACCAGCGTCAAGTGTTCACCTAATAACAGCGCACCAAGGATCACGGCGGTCAGCGGATTCAGGGCAATGAACACCCCCGAACGCGTAGCGCCGATCTGGCGAATACCATCGTAATAGGCAATGTAGGCCAGCGCCGAGCCCAAGACGCCCAGGTACATCAAGCTCATCCATTGCTGCGGACCGAGGCTGATGAGCGCGCTGACACTCAGCTCCCCCCGTATCGCACTTGCCACCCACAGCATCAGGGTGCCGAGCAGAATCGAATACGTCACCGTCTGTACCGGCCCCAGCGAGTGGTTCAAGTCTTTGGAGAACAACGAGTAAATCCCCCAGCCGAGCACGCAGCCGAAAATCAGCAGGTCACCGATCCAGGCGTCGGCGTTGCCGGCCAGCAACTGCGGGTTGCGGCTGACGATCACCAGGCTCGCCCCGGCGATGCACACCGTGACGCCGATGACTTTCTCCCGGCTCAAGCGCTCCTTGAACAGCAGCCACGACGCCAGCCCGATCACGGCGGGGTTCAGCGCCACAATCAATGACGCCCGCGACGCATTGATGTAATGCAGTCCATAAAAGAAGCACAGGTTGTAGAAGAAGATGCCGAAGAACCCCAACAGCGCCAGTTGCAGCCACTGCCTGGGGCTCGGCTTCACCAGTGGCACGCGGGCCAGCAGCAAAAACAGCAGCAATGCCACGCTGGCCAAGAGGAATCGCAGGCTGGCGGCGAACAATGGGCTGAGGCTGTCCGCGAGAAACCGGCCGGCCACGAACGTCCCGCCCCAGATCATGGTGACAGCGGCGAGTTTCAAGTAAACCGGTATGTCCGATGAGGTTGTTTGCGCATAAGCATTCATGAGGCGTAAGGACTTCAGTCAGGGTAGATGACGTATCATTCGACTAATGCACGATCATCGTAAAATGAGTAAAGACTCATGACCCTGACACAACTCGAGATTTTTTCACTGGTCGCCGAACTGCGTGGTTTCACGGCGGCGGCCAACCGGCTGGGGATTTCCCAATCGGCGGTGTCGCATGCCTTGAAGTCGCTGGAACAGGAATTGGGGGTTGAGTTATTCCGGCGCCACCAGTCCCAAGTCGAACCGAGCGACATCGGTCTACAGCTCTTATTGCGCGCCCGGGCCATGCTCGGGTTGGCCAACACCTTGCGCCAGGAAGCGGCCGATGCTCGCGGGATGAAGCGCGGCACCCTGCGCATCGGCTCGTTCGGCCCCACCTCTTCGATCAAACTGCTGCCACAGATCCTGCAGCACTACCGCGCCGCTCATCCCGGTATCGAAGTCCACATCGACGAAGGTCCGGACCGGCAGATTATCCAGTGGCTGGAAGAACGACGAATCGATATCGGTTTCGTGGTGCTGCCCGAAGATCGCTTCGATACCTTCCCGCTGATCGAAGACCGGATGGTCGCGCTGCTGCCCTCCGATCATCCGCTGGCCAGTCGCGACAGCCTGAGTTTAAGCGACTTGTGTCACGACCCGTTCGTGCTGACCGAAGCCGGGTCTTCGGAGCTGGTTTCTCGACTGTTCACGACTGCCCGGCTGACACCGAACATCCGTTATCGCTGCTCGCAGTTGCTCAGCACCCTCGACACCGTAGGCCGAGGCGATGCCCTGACCGTGGTCGCCGAAGGTTCGTTGCCCGATGACAACGACAGCCGCTACGTGAAAAAACCGCTGTCGCCATCCGTCAATCGGCAGGTGGGCCTGGCAGTGCTCGACCAACGTCAATCGTCGCCCGCAACGCTAGCGTTTATCCAACTGGCTTCAAGCCTTGATTATCGTTGAGCGGCATAAGTCCCGACGGCCATCTATCATGCCCACTACCTGAACTCTTTATGGGAGACGTGCCGTTGTCTTCCCAGCATTTGAGAGCCGTATCCCATCGTCACAGGCTTTGCGAATGCCACTGAACGCCAAGACCCACAAACGCGGCAAACGAATGGCTGTAACCCTTCTTAGCGGGGTGCTCCCGGTGCTACTGGGGAGCGTCATTCTCTATATGCAGGCCGAACGTGCACTCAAGCAAAGCACCGAGCTGACGGCCGAAGAAGCCATCCGCCAATTCGAACTGATGCTCGACAGTAACGCCAAGGCCGCTCGGGAACTGCTGCCGCTGGCCGGCCAAAGCTGCAATGACGTCAAATTGGCCCTGCGTGAACAGGTCACCCGCGGTCCATTCGTGCGCGCGACGAATCTGGTGTGGGACGACAGCATTTATTGCAGTTCTTTGTTCGGTGACTACCACGAAAAGCTCAGTGCCGGCGACTACTCCAAAGGCCGGTTGCTGCTGATGAAAGGCAACCTGGTCACGCCTGACACCGCGGTATTGGTGTATCGGCTCGGTGAAGGTAAACAGGGCGCCTTGAGTACGCTGGACGGTTATCACCTGAGCAACGTGCTGCGCATGATTGGTCGCAAGACGATCCTGTTGCTGCAAGTCGGTCCCCACTGGTTATCCGCCGACGGCAAGGTTCACGATGACGCCCTGCCCGCCCCGCCTGTGGCCGAAAGCAAACTGACGTCCACGCGTTATGGCTTTACGGTCGCAGCCGGTTTCCCCGAGGGTGAAACCTGGCGCTACATGAGCAGCGAGTACCCGCCGCTGTTCAGTTTGCTGATCTTCTTCGGCGTGGTATCGAGCGCTATCGGGCATGTACTGCAACAGCGTTCGTCGTCGCCCAGCCACGAAATGCAGCGCGCGTTGGAGGCAGCCGAATTTGTCCCGTACTTTCAGCCCGTGGTGCATGGCGATACTAAAACCTGGTCCGGCGCCGAAGTGTTGATGCGCTGGAATCATCCAAAGGAAGGCCTGGTGCGCCCGGACCTGTTCATTCCGTTTGCCGAGCATTCCGGGTTGATCGTGCCGATGACCCGCTCATTGATGCGACAGACCACGGCGTTGTTGGCACCTGCCGCTGCCTCGTTCGACGGGCCGTTTCACATCGGCATCAACATCACCGCCAGCCACTGCAAGGACCTGGAGCTGGTCGAGGATTGCCGGGAATTTCTCAGTGCCTTTGCGCCGGGCGCCATCAACCTGGTGCTGGAGTTGACCGAGCGCGAACTGATCGAGCCGACGGCCATCACGCACCAATTGTTCGAGCAGCTTCACGCCTTGGGCGTAATGATCGCTATCGACGATTTTGGCACGGGTCACTCAAGCCTTGGTTACCTCCGCCAGTTCAATGTGGACTTCCTGAAAATCGATCAGAGTTTTGTCGCCATGATCGGCGTTGACGCGCTTTCCCGGCACATTCTGGACAGCATTATCGAACTGTCGGCCAAGCTTGATCTGGGGATCGTCGCCGAAGGCGTGGAAACCGAGGAGCAAAGTGACTATCTGGCCGCACACGGCGTGAACTTTCTGCAAGGTTATTTGTTCGGTCGACCGATGCCCGGTGCCGAATTCATTAATGCATTAAGGCGTCATTAACCTGCGGTTTTACGCGACGAGGCAACGAAGCAGCGCACCAAATTGAATCAAAAGACTACTGTAGTTACATGAAGAAAAAGACATGATTTACTCTTGGCCAATTAACTACTACAATTTTTCATGCCTGTGCAAGATTGGCAGGTGAGCCACTATCACCGAGTCGCTTCAAGGCTCTTGGCTTATAGCTTTGTTTGCGGTTGGTATCAGCCAAACACACTATTGGAGTAATGAATTTGTCCAGACTCGCTGAATTTCGTGCCGCTGAAAAGGCCCTTCAAGAACAGCTCAAGCAGCTGGAATCGCTGAAGAATGATGCCGGGCTCAAGAAAGAAATCGAATTCGAAGAAAAGCTCCAGGGGCTGATGAAAACCTACGGCAAAAGCCTGCGCGACATCATCGCCATCCTCGATCCGAACCCGGCAAAATCCGGTCTGCAGGCAGCAGCCCCTAAAACCCGCCGCGCTCGTGTGGTCAAGGTTTATCACAACCCGCACACCGGTGAGCTGATTGAAACCAAGGGCGGCAACCACCGCGGCCTGAAAGCCTGGAAGGAACAGTACGGTGCCGCTACCGTAGATTCCTGGCTGCGAGGCTAAGCACTCGCGGTGATAAAAAAAGCCCTGCCAATGCAGGGCTTTTTTTATGGACGGCCTCTAAACGCAACGAGGGGAGTCGTTCAACTCGCTACTTACCGACTAAACTTTATGCTTAATCCGTTTGGGTATCTAAAGATTTCAAATCGCGCTGAAATCTGCAGTCACGCAAACCCTCAACTAAAGTTTCAAGCTGTTACGAGCCGCCGCAATTTCATCCTCACTTGCCTTATAAGCCTCAGCCTGCCCCGCGTAGGAAAGAACATAGGCCTTATCGGCATCCACTGCCGCGACCAATGTTTGCGACAGCACATGTCGACCATTCTGTGTAATCGTGCAGGTAGTTTCCAATCCCGATAAGCGGCTCAAGGGCGCTGGATGAATTTTGTTGCAGACACTTTGATAGCCGCCTTGAAAGAAGTCCTTCTGCACCGACTTGCGCATTTCCAGCAACACACCCTCCAGATTGACCTGATGACCGCTTTCTACTTGAGTCATGGTCAATTCCATCACCATGACCGGCGTGCCGCCCTGGTCGACTTTCACCGCGCGCTGCCGGGAAACCCCTGGTTTGGCATCATCTTGCGGAATGGCTTCGACCTCCCAGCCGTTCGGCCAGGTCACCACCGGTGCATCCGCATGAGCGCTGGTAACACCTGACAGCAGGCAGAACAGGACGAAGGTCGATTTACAGAATCGGATCATTGCAATGAGCACTCACGGATTGAACCGTAAAGTCTGAGCCTCACCCGTCTGTCAGGCAATAGCCGACGGTTTGGGTTTGGTGATGTCAGAGCCCTTGCGTATCATTGTCGCCATTCGTTAGCCCCACTTATTTTCCGGAGGGCCCATGAGCCTGCACGAATTGAACACTTTCCCCGGCGTGACTGCTCAACCTGACACCGCCACCCAGAAGTTCGTCTTCAACCACACCATGCTGCGGGTCAAGGACATCACCAAGTCCCTGGATTTCTACACGCGCATCCTGGGTTTTTCGCTGGTGGAAAAACGCGACTTCCCGGAAGCCGAATTCAGTCTGTATTTCCTGGCGCTGGTTGATAAAAACCAGATTCCGGCCGACGCTGCCGCCCGTACCGAATGGATGAAATCGATCCCCGGTATTCTCGAACTGACCCACAACCACGGCACCGAGAACGACGCGGATTTCGCCTACCACAACGGCAACACCGACCCGCGCGGCTTCGGCCATATCTGCATCTCCGTGCCGGACATCCGAGCGGCTTGCGAACGTTTCGAAGCGCTGGGCTGCGATTTCCAGAAACGCCTGAACGACGGGCGCATGAAGAGCCTGGCGTTCATCAAGGACCCGGATGCTTACTGGGTTGAAATCATCCAGCCAGCTCCGCTCTAAGCCCCACCACACATCCCACATTGGGAATGTGTGAAGCACAAAAAACCCCATGATCGCTCATGGGGTTTTTGTGTTTTCAGCGTTGGCGTTTAAGCCGGCGCGGAGGTGCGGATCAGGTGATCGAATGCGCTCAGCGAAGCCTTGGCGCCCTCACCCACTGCAATCACGATCTGCTTGTACGGCACGGTGGTAACGTCACCGGCAGCGAACACGCCAGGCATCGACGTTTCACCACGGGCATCGACGATGATCTCGCCGCGAGGCGACAGCTCGATGGTGCCTTTGAGCCAATCGGTGTTAGGCAACAAACCGATCTGCACAAAGATCCCTTCCAGATCGACAGTCCGTGACTCGTCAGACTGGCGGTCCTTGTAACGCAGGCCATTGACCTTCTGACCGTCGCCCAACACTTCAGTGGTTTGTGCACTGGTGATCACGGTGACGTTCGGCAGGCTGTGCAACTTGCGTTGCAAGACCGCGTCGGCGCGCAGTTGTACGTCAAACTCCAGCAACGTGACGTGAGACACGATGCCCGCCAGGTCGATGGCCGCTTCGACGCCGGAGTTACCGCCGCCAATCACCGCCACGCGTTTGCCTTTGAACAGCGGACCGTCGCAGTGCGGGCAGTACGCCACGCCTTTGTTGCGGTATTGCTGCTCGCCCGGGACGTTCATTTCACGCCACCGCGCACCGGTTGCGAGGATCACAGTTTTGGCTTTCAAGGTCGCGCCGCTGGCGAAGTGGACTTCGTGCAGCTCGCCGTTCTTGCCCGGCACCAGTTTGTCGGCGCGTTGCAGGTTCATGATGTCGACGTCGTATTGCTTGACGTGTTCTTCCAGCGCCACCGCCAGTTTCGGGCCTTCCGTTTCCTGCACGGAGATGAAGTTTTCGATGGCCATGGTGTCGAGCACCTGCCCACCGAAACGCTCAGCCGCCACACCGGTGCGAATGCCTTTACGCGCAGCGTAGATCGCTGCCGAAGCACCGGCTGGGCCACCGCCGACGACCAATACGTCAAAGGCTTCCTTGGCGCTGATTTTCTCGGCCTGGCGCTCGATGCCGCTGGTGTCGATCTTGGCGAGGATTTCTTCAAGGCCCATGCGGCCCTGGCCGAAGTTCACGCCGTTGAGGTAAATGCTTGGCACGGCCATGATCTGACGATCATCGACTTCGGCCTGGAACAACGCGCCGTCGATGGCGACGTGGCGGATGTTCGGGTTCAGCACCGCCATCAGGTTCAGCGCCTGGACCACGTCCGGGCAGTTCTGGCAGGACAGCGAGAAGTAGGTCTCGAAGCTGAACTCACCTTTGAGCGAACGGATCTGTTCGATCACTTCAACACTGGCCTTCGAAGGGTGGCCGCCCACTTGCAGCAAGGCCAGCACCAACGAAGTGAATTCATGGCCCATCGGGATGCCGGCAAAGCGCAGGCTGATATCGGCACCCGGGCGGTTGATCGAGAACGATGGTTTACGTGCATCGTCACCGTTATCGAGCAAAGTAATCTGGCTGGAAAGACTGGCAACGTCTTTCAGGAGTTCGAGCATTTCCTGGGATTTCGCACCGTCGTCGAGGGAGGCAACGATCTCGATCGGCTGGGTGACCCGTTCCAGGTATGACTTCAACTGGGCTTTAAGAGTGGCGTCCAACATACGGGCGATTTCCTTTTTGAATTCGTAAAAAAACGCCCGAGCGAATTTCGCCCGGGCGTTTTTTGAGGGCGGTTGCAGCTTACTTAGGTGCGGATACCCGCCCTGATGATGCTTTCACAGACTTAGATCTTGCCGACCAGGTCCAGGGACGGAGCCAGAGTGGCCTCGCCTTCTTTCCACTTGGCTGGGCAAACCTGGCCTGGGTGAGCAGCGACGTACTGGGCAGCCTTGATTTTGCGCAGCAGCTCGGAAGCGTCACGGCCAACGCCGCCATCGTTCAGTTCAACGATTTTGATCTGGCCTTCAGGGTTGATCACGAAGGTGCCACGGTCAGCCAGGCCTGCGTCTTCGATCAGCACGTCGAAGTTGCGGGAGATGGCGTGAGTCGGGTCGCCGATCATGGTGTACTGGATTTTGCCAATGGCTGGCGAAGTGTTGTGCCAGGCAGCGTGGGCAAAGTGGGTGTCGGTGGAAACGCTGTAGATCTCGACGCCCAGTTTCTGGAACGCGTCGTAGTTGTCAGCCAGGTCTTCCAGTTCGGTCGGGCAAACGAAGGTGAAGTCGGCTGGGTAGAAGAACACGACAGACCACTTGCCTTTCAGGTCAGCGTCCGACACTTTTACGAAGTCGCCATTTTTGAAGGCGTCAGCTTTGAACGGTTTAACTTGGCTGTTGATGATAGGCATCGATGACTCTCCGTCAGGGTTGAAAAGTTTGGTTGAGAAGTTGATGGGGTGAATCCTACCCACTCGATCGCCGCCTGGCTCATTGGCAAAGCTCATGCTGCTGATTGGTTTTCGCTATTAGCAGACAGTATTAATAGAAGAAAACGGTATCTAGCGCGCCACTGGCTTCTCGGCGACTCGGGCCATTCCGAGAAACGGGCTGGCTTCAACATAGCGCATGGCTGACTTCACATCCTTCCAACCCACATAACTCATCAACGATTTCAGATCCCAACCACTCTGATGGGCCCAACTGGCAAAACCGCGTCGCAGGGAATGGCTGGTGTAGTGGTCGGCCGAAATGCCGGCCCGTTCCAGGGCCTGGCGCAGCAAAGGGATCACGCTGTTAGCGTGCAAGCCCTCCTCGCTCAAATGGCCCCAGCGGTCGATTCCGCGAAACACCGGCCCACGGACCAGCGCAGCTTCCGTGACCCATTGGATGTAGGCGTTCACCGGGCAGAGGCGCTGCAGGGCCGGGGTCTGGTAAGTCTTGCCGAGGTTCTCGCGATCGCTCTTGCTGCGTGGCAGGTAGAGGTTGATGCCTGAGCCGGCGCTCGCCTGCACGTGTTCGATCTGTACGCGGCACAACTCATCACTGCGAAAGCCACGCCAGAAGCCCAGCAAGATCAGCGCAGTGTCGCGTCTGGCGCGAAGCAATCCCGGCTGATCGTTTTGCGCCCTGGCGGTTTGCGCCTCCTGTTCCAGCCATGCCACCACTTGCTCCAGATGCTGAAGTTGCAATGGCTCAGCCTGTTTCTCCTGGGCGGGGTGCAACGCCCTTATACCCTTGAAGACCTTGCGCACCACCGGCGACTTGGTGGGGTCGGCGAAACCCTGGCTGTTATGCCACTGCGCCAGCGCGGACAAGCGCAGCTTCAACGTATTGATCGACAGCACCCCCGCATGGGCCACCAGGTAGCGCGCCACGCTGTCACTCGTCGCCGGCAGGAAACCACCCCAATTGACTTCGAAGTGTTCGATAGCCGCCCGGTAGCTGCGGCGCGTGTTGTCGCGGGTGGCGGCTTGCAGGTAGCGATCCAGATCAGTCATGGGCTCATCTCTCGAAAATTTACCGCTTTGGTGAAGTAAAACCTGTAACGCGGCGTATCACACGGGGTAATACCAGTATATCCCGCATGAATAACTTACATTTTTTATCTTTTTATTGATGATGGTACACTGCGTACTTTAGTGGCATGTACCACAGTACGAAATCGTAGGAGAACACATGGCTCGTGGCGGCGTAAATAAAGCGGTGGTGCAGGCGGCACGGTTGGCAATCCTCGCCCGTGGCGAAAACCCCAGCATCGATGCAGTACGGATTGAGATGGGCAATACCGGCTCAAAAACCACCATTCACCGCTATTTGAAGGAGTTGGACGATGGTGGCGAACGCGTCGAGACGCCTTCGGAACCCATCGATGACGAGATCGCCGGCTTGGTCTCGCGCTTGGCGCAACGCCTGAAGGAACAGGCGCAAGAACCCATCGAACAGGCACGCACGCAGTTCGATCAGCAACGAAAAGAACTGGAAATCCAGCTGACTGAAGCCCGGCAAGCCAACACTGAACTGCACCAGCAATACGAAATTCAAAGCCTGGCGCTGACTCAAGAGTCCGAAGCGCTGCACGAAACCCGCTCCATGCTGCAGACCGAGCAAACCCGCAACGCCGGACTGAAACAGGCGCTGGCCGATTTCGAACTGCGCTTGCAAGACAAGGATGAGCAAATCCGCTCACTGGAAGAAAAGCACCTGCACGCACGCGATGCGCTGGAACACTATCGCAACGCCGTCAAGGAACAGCGCGAGCAGGAACAGAGCCGCCACGAGGGCCAGGTGCAGCAGATTCAGATGGAATTGCGCCAAGCCCAGCAAAGCGCCTTGGTGCGTCAGGACGAGATCACTCAATTGCACCGCGACAACGAGCGCTTGCTCACCGAGAATCGTGGAACACTGCGCGAACTGGGGCTGCTGCAAGAGCAACTCAAACACACCCACAGCCGCCAGGATCAACTGCTGGAGCAGGTCAACCGCATCGACAGTGAACGCACCCTCCTCCAGGAACGCTTGCGTGCCGCGCTGCTGGAAAGTCAGTCGCTCAAGCAAAGCGTCGACGAGCAGTCGCAGTTAAACAAAGCGCTGGAAATCGATTTGCTCAAGACCCGGGCGAGCCTCGATGAAAGCCTGCGCCTGGCCGCTGTCATTGCAACAGCGCCAGACACATCAGAGCGCGAAAAGAACGATTAACCGGCAACCGGTGTGCGCATGGTGACGAACTCTTCGGCGGCAGTAGGATGCACGCCGATGGTTTCGTCGAAATCGCGCTTGGTCGCGCCAGCCTTCAAGGCAATCGCCAAGCCCTGAACAATCTCACCGGCATCCGGCCCAACCATGTGGCAACCCAAAACCTTGTCGGTCTTGGCATCGACCACCAGCTTCATCAGCGTGCGCTCCTGGCACTCGGTCAGGGTCAACTTCATCGGCCGGAAACGGCTTTCGAAAATCTGCACCTCGTGGCCAGCTTCGCGCGCGTCTTCCTCGCTCAAGCCGACAGTGCCAATGTTCGGCAGGCTGAACACGGCGGTCGGGATCATCTTGTAATCCACCGGACGATATTGCTCAGGCTTGAACAAGCGACGCGCCACGGCCATGCCCTCAGCCAGAGCGACAGGGGTCAGCTGGACACGGCCGATCACATCACCAAGCGCCAGGATCGACGGCTCCGCAGTCTGGTACTGATCATCGACCTCGACGAAACCTTTCTTGTCGAGTTTGACGCCGGTGTTTTCCAGCCCGAGGTTGTCGAGCATCGGCCGGCGACCAGTGGCGTAAAACACACAATCCGCCTCCAGCTCGCGACCGTCCTTGAGCGTCACCTTCAGGCTGCCATCGGACTGTTTGTCGATGCGCTCGATGTCGGAATTGAATTGCAGGTTCATGCCGCGCTTGGTCAGCTCCTCTTGCAAATGCTTGCGCACCGCACCGTCGAAGCCTCGCAGGAACAGCTCGCCGCGATACACCAACGTGGTGTCGGCACCCAGCCCGTGGAAGATTCCGGCGAATTCGACAGCGATGTAACCGCCGCCCACCACCAGAACGCGCTTGGGCAGCTCTTTGAGGAAAAACGCCTGGTTGGAACTTATCGCGTGTTCGTGCCCCGGAATCTCCGGAATCTGCGGCCAGCCGCCGGTAGCAATCAGGATGTTCTTGGCGGTGTGGCGCTCGCCATTGATTTCGACCGTGTTCGGGTCGACGATTTTGGCGTGGCCTTCATGCAAGGTCACACCGCTGTTGACCAGCAAGTTGCGATAAATGCCATTCAGGCGATTGATCTCGCGATCCTTGTTGGCAATCAGCGTTGCCCAATCAAACTTCGCTTCACCCAACGTCCAGCCAAAGCCCGAAGACTGCTCGAAGTCTTCGGCGAAGTGCGCGCCGTAGACCAGCAATTTCTTCGGCACGCAGCCGACGTTCACGCACGTACCACCCAGGTAACGGCTTTCGGCTACGGCCACTTTCGCACCAAAACCAGCCGAAAAACGTGCCGCCCGTACACCGCCGGAACCGGCGCCAATCACATAAAGGTCAAAATCGTAGGCCATTTTCAATCTCCTCGGCAGGCAACCAGCATAACCGCAGGTGTCCGTTGGGCAAGCGTTGCAAGCGATATGGGGGCGGAAAATGAAAAAGCCACCCGAAGGTGGCTTTTCAATACAAGCAGGTCAAACGCTATCAGTAAGCCTTGCCAGTCTTGTAGAAGTTCTCGAAGCAGAAGTTCGTCGCGTCGATGTAGCCTTCAGCGCCACCGCAGTCGAAACGCTTGCCTTTGAACTTGTAAGCCATGACGCAGCCGTTCTGGGCTTGCTTCATCAAGGCGTCGGTGATCTGGATTTCACCACCCTTGCCTGGCTCGGTCTGTTCGATCAGGTCGAAGATGTCCGGGGTCAGGATGTAACGGCCGATGATCGCCAGGTTCGACGGTGCATCTTCAGGTTTTGGCTTCTCGACCATGCTGTGAACACGGTAGATGTCGTCCCGGATCATCTCACCGGCAATCACGCCGTACTTGTGAGTTTCTTGCGGGTCGACTTCCTGGATGGCAACGATCGAGCAGCGGAACTGCTTGTACAGCTTGACCATCTGGGTCAGGACGCCGTCGCCTTCGAGGTTGACGCACAAGTCATCCGCCAGGACCACGGCGAACGGTTCGTCGCCGATCAGTGGGCGACCGGTCAGAATCGCGTGGCCCAGGCCTTTCATTTCGGTTTGGCGGGTGTAGGAGAACGAGCAGTTGTCGAGCAGCTTGCGGATACCGACCAGGTACTTCTCTTTGTCGGTGCCTTTGATCTGGTTTTCCAGCTCGTAGCTGATGTCGAAGTGGTCTTCCAGGGCGCGTTTGCCGCGACCGGTGACGATGGAGATTTCAGTCAAACCAGCGTCCAGTGCTTCTTCGACGCCGTACTGGATCAGTGGCTTGTTTACCACCGGCAGCATTTCTTTGGGCATGGCTTTAGTCGCTGGCAGGAAGCGAGTACCGTAACCGGCTGCTGGGAACAAGCATTTCTTGATCATATAAGTCCTTGAAAGGGCTGTGTGTACGAGTTTCGGCGCAGTCTAATCAGGCGGCGTGCACCTTACAATGCCCCGCGCTGGCTAACCGATGCCATCATAGAGAAATATTCCAGCGGATAGTTCCATCCAGATTTTTGCGCGGTCAAATCAGCGTAGCTCAAAGAGGCCGACAAACTGGACCACCATACGCTTATCGCCCCCCAATGCGAGCATTTGCCGGTATCATGGCGACTTTGAACCAGTGAACGAGACAGATAGATGACCGTAGCAAAAATCATCAACGGGTACACGGTCGACAAAGGAAAAGATGGCCAGTGGCACATTACCGCCGCGAATGGCGAAGATGTTTCCGGGCCGTTACCCAGCGAAGCGATGGCGATTGAAGTGGCGTCGGTGCTCGACTACACACCCCCCGCGCCGAAGCGACGCGGCAAGAGTCAGGACTGATCTCCTGCGGCATACGCAGAGCCCTGCCATCCAGCAGGGCTTTTTTATGGCCGGGTGCAAACAAGTGGCCATTCGCTATAACCTTTTGATGCCTGCGCTGTCACAGGCTTAGCCCCATCATCCTGACGACGACAACGACATGACTAAATTTTTGCCCCTGATTGCAATCCTGGCCCTGAGCGGCTGCGCCACTTCCGAGAAAATGTACCTGAACAACGGAGAGCAAGGTCTGGAAATCGACTGTTCCGGCGAAGCCAATTCCTGGGCCACGTGCTATGAAAAGGCCGATGCCTCTTGCGCGGGCACCGGCTACCGGATCGTCGGTACCGACGGAACGCCTTCCACCAAGGAAAGCGACAAAACCCTGGGGGTCGATGTCGGCAACTTCAAGAACCGCAGTGTCGTGGTGGTCTGCAAGTAGGGCGCCCTGCCCTACATGTGAATTTCCGCAAATTTGATTCCGAGACCACGCACGGTCTCGATCAAATCGTCGAGACGAGCAAACGATTCGACCTCGTCGTTATCATCCACCAGAAAATAGCTGCGCCCGGCGCTTTTCTTGAAAAACACGATCCATTCCCCCGGGTTCGCGGGATTTTGAATGACGTGGGTGGCAGAGATCAGTCCCTCTGCATGGCATTCCCGTAAATGTTCTCGCTTCATGCTCGACTCCAGAAAAGACAATGCCGCCAAAGCATGACTTTGACGGCATCGGTGTAAACGGTGGCCAGTCTATCAGCCGGAAATGCAGGCATTGGCGGCTTTTTGCACGTCTTTAGGACGCACCGGCACATTGGACATACGCTCGTGCAGCTTGATAGCACTGCCACCCGAACGGTCTTCGATGTCGAATACGGCTGCCGGGGCCGACGAGAATTTCGCCGGTACGATCACGCGCATCCCATCCTTGTGTGACTCCAGTTGCAGGGCGCCACGACTGTCGGCCAGTTTTTCAACCAGGCATTGCGCGTATTCATTGGGCTTTTTGCCTGAGATCACGTTCATGGTAGGCAGCGTCTCGTTAATCTCCGAGACACTCGCACAGCCACTCACTACCAATGCCAACGGCAAGGCCAACACACCCCACTTCATACAAAACCTCCGATAAAGACCCTCCGACAGCACAAATGCTGATTTTCTCCGAGGCTCGCTGCGTTTATCGCTCATAGAATTCCGAATAACTGTTTTTAATTGTCAAAGCGAACCTCGACGACCGGATAATAACCTGTTCGGGCTGATAAACTGCGCCAATCGCCCATGCTATCGTTTTGATTTTGTAGAAAAAGCCCTTCTGGAGGCGCCTCATGAAATTTATCCACCAGCGCGAGCACCTCAACGAAGACGACATCGTCGTCATCCAGTGCTCCCAAACATGCAACATCCGCTTGATGAACGACGCCAACTTCCGCAGCTTCAAGAACGGCGGTCGTCACACTTACCACGGCGGTGCGTTCGATACTTTCCCGGCCCGGATTACCGCGCCGAGCACCGGTTTCTGGAACATCACCATCGACACGGTCAACCGCCGGCCGATCAGCGTGACCCGCAAACCGACCCTGACACACTCGATCAAGATCATCCGTCGCTCCAGCACGAAACTGAGCTGAGCCACGTTCCCACACGAATAAAAGCAGGTATGACCGTGGCCCAAACGACCAAGTACGTCATCAAATACAAGCTCAACGGCGAACGCCGCTTCGAATTTGCCCAGCTCGAAAAAGGCACTGAAGAAGAAGCCAAGGCCGCGCTGGACGCCATTCATGGTTCGAGCGAAGACGTCATCAGCGACATCGCCGTCAGCAAAGCGCTGTAACGCGACACGGCACCCGGAGCAACAACAAGGACGTCATGCTCCGCGCCCGTTTTGAATTCGACCGCAAGCGCCGGAGTGTTCACTCCCTTGGCGCGCCCTAGACTGGCCACCTCGACCTTTGGTTAAGGAGTCAGAACATGCCTACTTCCCCGATTCGCTACATCGGCGGTACTTCCAGCCTCGGCGTCTTGTTGCTGGCATTCAGCGCCGAGGGCCTGTGCGCGTTGCTGCTCGGTGACGACTTGATCACGCTCGAACGCGATCTGGCGCGGCGTTTCCAAGGCCCGACGCCGCAGCGCGATAATGGTTTGATGCCGGCCCTGGAGCAAACTCTGCGCCACCTCGAAGACCCACGCACCGCACTCGATCTCCCACTGCACCTGACCGGCAGCGTATTTCAACGGCGAGTCTGGGAAGTCCTGCGGCAAATCCCCGTCGGCGAAACCGCCAGCTACCGTGATATCGCCCAACGCCTCGGTCAGCCCAGCGCTTCTCGGGCGGTAGCGAATGCCTGTGGAGCCAACCCGGTGGCCGTTATCGTGCCTTGCCATCGAGTGTTGCGCCAGGACGGCAGCCTTGGCGGTTACCGCTGGGGACTGGAGCGCAAACGGCAGTTGCTGGATCGCGAGGCTCAGCGATGAGCGAGCAAGCTTTCGATGCGCTGGACTGGGCAACCCTGGAGCAACAACTCGACCAGGATGGCTGCGCCGTCATCAAGTCGCTGTTGAGTGCGCAGGCGTGCGATGACGTCAGCGCCCTCTACCCCCAGTCAGCGCCCTTTCGCTCTCAAGTGATCATGGCGCGTCACGGTTTTGGCCGTGGCGAATACAAGTATTTCAACTACCCCTTGCCGGACACGGTCGCCCGCTTGCGCAGTACGGCCTACCCTCGGCTGGTACCGATCGCCAATCGCTGGTACGAATGCATGGACCTGCCGACCCGTTTCCCCGCAACCCACGAAGCATTTCTGCAACGCTGTCATGCCGCCGGTCAGGAACGCCCAACACCGTTATTGCTGCAATATGGCCCGCAGGACTACAACTGCTTGCATCAGGACCTGTACGGCGAACACGTGTTCCCGCTGCAAGTGGCGATTCTTCTGTCAGAACCGGACGAAGATTTTACCGGCGGCGAGTTTGTGCTAACCGAACAACGCCCGCGTATGCAGTCACGCCCGCAGGTGATCGGCCTGAAGAAAGGCGATGGTGTGATCTTTGCCGTGAGCCAGCGCCCGGTCAAAGGCGTTCGCGGCTATTACCGAGTGACGATGCGTCACGGCGTGAGTCGCCTTCACAGTGGAAAACGGCATACCCTTGGAATCATTTTTCACGATGCGTTATGACCCCATGAGTCCGACCACCTTCGATCTGTTTGCCGATGCCGAACCCGAGCAGGAGCCCAGGCGTGAGCAGATCGGTGAACAGTCCTGCGTCTTGCGCGGCTTTGCCCTGTCCCGGCTCGATCGGTTGCTGCCGGCACTGGAAGCGGTTCTGACAGCTGCACCGTTCCGGCAGATGATCACGCCCGGCGGCTTTACCATGTCGGTGGCTTTGAGCAGTTGCGGCACTTGGGGCTGGACCACTGACCGCAGCGGCTACCAGTACACGCGCAACGACCCACAGACCGGACGACCCTGGCCCGAGATGCCCGACGTGTTTTTCGAACTGGCACAAGCGGCGGCACGGGAAGCGGGATTTGCAGATTTTGTCCCTGATTCGTGCCTGATCAACCGCTATGTCCCCGGGGCGAAGATGTCATTGCACCAGGACAAGAACGAAGGTTCCTACGCCGCACCGATCGTGTCGGTGTCATTGGGGTTGCCGGCCATGTTCCTGTTCGGCGGGTTTGAACGAAGCGATAAAAGCCAGCGCATACCGTTGCTGCATGGCGATATCGTGGTCTGGGGTGGCGTCGATCGTTTGCGTTATCACGGCGTCTTGCCGATCAAGGACGGCCATCACCCGAGACTGGGCGAGCAACGGATCAACTTCACCTTTCGCACTGCCGGATGACACCCTCGAATTCAACCGCAAGACTCGGAGTGCGGCGGCGTTGCGGGCTGGTTAGTCTGAAAAAAACGGGTCAACGGACATGAATCCATGACAACTCATTCGACCAGGATTGCCACCGAGGACGATCCTCGCTGGGCCGCCGTTGTTGCACGGGATCCCGGCGCCGACGGGCAGTTTGTCTATGCCGTGAAAACCACCGGAATCTATTGCCGCCCCAGCAGCCTGGCGCGCTTGCCGAAACCGCAGAATGTCGAATTTTTCGACACGGCGGAACAAGCGCTGGCGGCGGGTTATCGTCCGAGCAAACGGGCCACGAAGGATCAAAGCGATGTCGCCGCACAACACGCAGCAACCGTCGCAGCCGCCTGCCGCCACATCGAATCCGCCGAAAATCCGCCGGCGTTAAATGAACTGGCGCAGGCAGCGGGCCTGAGCAGCTTCCACTTCCATCGCGTATTCAAAGCCGTGACCGGTCTGACACCCAAGGGTTACGCCACAGCCCATCGCTCACGCAAGGTTCGCGAACGCCTGACCGACGGCGGCTCGGTCACCGACGCCCTGTATGACGCCGGTTTCAACTCCAACAGCCGCTTCTATGAATCGGCCGATCATCTGCTGGGCATGAAGCCGGGGGATTACCGCGCGGCGGGCCAGAACAACGACATCCGTTTTGCCGTTGGCCAGTGTTCCCTGGGCGCGATTCTGGTGGCGCAAAGTGAACGTGGCATTTGCGCGATTCTGTTGGGGGAAGATCCGCATCAACTGGTCTGCGATCTACAGGACAAGTTTCGGCGTGCCAATCTGATTGGCGCCGATCACGCGTTCGAGCAATTGATTGCCAAGGTGGTCGGTTTTATCGAAGCCCCAGCGATTGGCCTGGATTTGCCGCTGGACGTGCGCGGCACTGCTTTTCAAGAGCGGGTCTGGCAGGCGCTGCGGGAGATTCCTGCGGGTAGCACCGCCAGCTACGCCGATATCGCTCAGCGTATCGGCGCGCCCAAAGCCGTGCGCGCAGTGGCTCAGGCCTGCGGCGCGAACAGTATTGCAGTGGCGATCCCGTGCCACCGCGTGGTGCGTAGCGACGGCAACCTCTCGGGCTATCGCTGGGGTGTCGAGCGCAAGCGTCAGTTGCTTGAACGCGAGACCGTGTAATCAGCGATTCACATCGACCACAACCCGCCCGCGCAATTGCCCGGCGAGCAAGCGGGGCGCGGCGTCGATGGCTTCGCTCAAGCCGATTTCATGGCTGATCAGTGGCAGCAACGCGAAGTCCAGATCCTTGGCCAGCCGATTCCAGGCTTCCACCCGCTTGGCTTTGGGCTGGGTCACGCTGTTGATCCCGGCCAACGTCACGCCACGCAAAATGAACGGCGCGACGGAGGCTGGAAAATCCATGCCTTGTGCCAGACCACATGCGGCAACCGTGCCATTGGCCTTGGTGCTGGCGCAAGCGTTGGCCAGCGTGTGGCTGCCGACCGAGTCAATCACCGCCGCCCAGCGCTCCTTGGCCAGCGGTTTGCCCGGCTCGGACAGCGTCGCGCGATCAATGATCTCGCTGGCCCCCAATTGCTTGAGGTAATCGTGCTCTGAGGTGCGGCCCGTGGACGCTACGACTTTATAGCCGAGCTTGCTTAGCAGCGCGATGGCGAAACTGCCCACGCCGCCGTTGGCACCGGTGACCAGGACTTCGCCCTGCTCAGGCGTTACACCATTATGTTCCAGCGCCAGGATGCACAGCATCGCTGTGTAACCGGCTGTACCGATTGCCATGGCTTGAGCCGCGGTGAATTCCTTGGGTAGCGCAATCAGCCAGTCGCCCTTCAGGCGTGCTTTTTGCGCCAGTCCGCCCCAGTGCCCTTCGCCCACGCCCCAACCATTGAGCAGGACCTGGTCACCGACCTTGTAGTCCGGATGCTCGCTGACTTCGACCGTGCCGGCCAGATCGATCCCCGGCACCATCGGGAATTTCCTGACCACCGGGCTGCTGCCGGTGATCGCCAGGCCATCCTTGAAGTTCAGCGTGCTGTACGCGACGCGCACCGTCACATCGCCTTCGGGCAGTTGATCGTCATTGATCTCTTGCAGTATGGCCCGGTAACCGCTGTCGTCTTTGTTGATCAAAATACCTTTGAACATCATTGCCTCTCAATGGAATGAATCCGGTTGTGGGGGGCATTGAAATACCACAAAGAAACACCTCGCCGTACAAGACTTTAGCCAAACGAACAAAGCGCCGAGCGTTTCCATGACGTGTGGCTATGCCTTTTTTGTGGGGGCCTGGAATAACGGAAAACGTCCCGGATACAAAAGTCGACTGGCTCTGCGTCAACCATTGCTGGTAAAAAAACGGTTCTACCCGTCGGAGAATCATTGAAATGAGCCAATGGCCAGACACCCGTATTCTTGACCTGCTCGGCATCGAACTGCCGATCATCCAGGCTCCCATGGCCGGCGCTACTGGCTCGGCCATGGTCATCGCCGCGAGTAACGCCGGCGGCCTGGGCTCGATGCCCGCTGCGATGCTGAGCATCGAGCAGTTGCGCGAAGAGCTGAAAACGATCCGCCAACACAGCCAGCGACCGTTCAACATCAACTATTTTTGCCATCAGACGCCAGCGGCCGATGAGCAACGCGCTCGGGACTGGAAACATTTGCTGGAACCGTACTATCGAGAACTGGGCGTCGATTTCGAAGCGCCCACTCCGGTCTCCAATCGCGCGCCTTTCGATAACGCCGCCTGCGATGTGCTCGAAGAATTCCGCCCCGAAGTCGTGAGTTTTCACTTCGGCCTGCCGGAAAAATCACTGCTGGATCGGGTAAAAGCCACCGGCGCGAAAATTCTCTCCTCGGCGACCACCGTCGAAGAAGCCGTCTGGCTGGAACAACATGGCTGCGACGCGATCATCGCCATGGGCTACGAGGCAGGTGGACATCGCGGGATGTTCCTCAGCGATGACTTGAGCAGTCAGGTGGGCACATTCGCCCTCGTGCCTCAAGTCGTCGATGCGGTGAAAGTGCCGGTGATTGCAGCGGGCGGGATCAGTGATGCTCGGGGGGTGGCGGCCGCTTTTCTGTTGGGCGCTTCGGCGGTGCAGGTGGGGACGGCTTACCTATTCACGCCGGAAGCCAAGGTCAGCGCGTCTCACCACAAGGCGTTGCGCACGGCCAAGGAAAGCGAGACGGCAGTGACCAATCTTTTCACCGGCCGCCCGGCACGAGGAATCCTCAATCGGGTGATGCGCGAACTCGGCCCCATGAGCGATAAAGCCCCGGCCTTCCCGTTGGCCGGTGGTGCGTTGATGCCGTTGCGGGCCAAGGGTGAAGCGGACTTCAGCAATCTCTGGGCGGGGCAGGCGTTCACGTTGGGCATTGAAATGAGCACGTCGGAGCTGACTCGGCGTTTGGCGGAGGAAGGTTTGGCCAAGTTGCTCCGTCGGTAAGTCACGCTGTTGTAGCAGGTGCCGAGCAACGCGAGGCACCTGCTACAAGTCGTGCGCAAACTCAGTACCGACACATTCCGTTCCCGGGCATTTCGCTATATATTCCGATATATAGCGTTTCACTCCCTCGTCGCATTCGCCTATCACGGAGCCGTTCCATGCCCCTGCGTGCCTCACGTTTTGCCCCGACCTGCCTCGCAAGCCTGCTCGCCGTCTTCGCTTTCGGTTCCGCCCAGGCGGACGAAGTCCAGTTGGCCGTCGCCGCCAACTTCACCGCGCCGATCCAGGCCATCGCCGCCGATTTCGAAAAAGACACCGGACACAAACTGGTCACCTCCTTCGGTGCAACCGGCCAGTTCTACACCCAGATCAAGAATGGCGCGCCGTTCGAAGTGTTCCTCTCGGCCGACGACACCACCCCGCAAAAACTCGAAGCTGAAGGCGACACCGTCAAGGGTTCGCGCTTTACCTACGCCATTGGCACGCTGGCACTGTGGTCAGCCAAGGAGGGTTACGTCGATGCCAAGGGCGATGTGCTGAAAAAGAACGAATACAAGCACCTCTCCATCGCCAACCCGAAACCCGCACCTTACGGCCTTGCCGCCACTCAGGTGCTGGCCAAACTGGGCCTGACCGACAAGGTCAAAGACAAGCTCGTTGAAGGCCAGAACATCACCCAGGCCTATCAGTTCGTTTCCACCGGCAACGCTGAACTCGGCTTCGTGGCCTTGTCGCAGATCTACAAAGACGGCAAAGTCACCGGCGGTTCGGCCTGGATCGTTCCAGCCGATATGCACGACCCGATCAAACAAGACGCGGTGATCCTCAACAAGGGCAAGGACAACCCGGCCGCCAAGGCGCTGGTTGACTACCTCAAGGGGCCGAAAGCCGCCGCTGTCATCAAGTCCTACGGTTACCAACTCTAAATGACGCTGACGAGTGCCGATTTTTCCGCCATCTGGCTGACCCTGAAACTGGCGTCCCTGACGACGGTTATCCTGTTGATCATCGGCACCCCGATTGCGTTATGGCTGTCGCGCACCCGCTCGTGGTTGCGCGGCCCGGTGGGGGCAATCGTCGCCCTGCCCCTGGTCCTGCCGCCCACGGTGATTGGCTTTTATTTGTTGTTGGCGCTCGGCCCTAACGGCTTTGTCGGCCAATTCACCCAGTCACTGGGGCTCGGCACGCTCACCTTCAGTTTTGCGGGGCTGGTGATCGGTTCGGTGCTGTACTCGATGCCGTTCGTGGTCCAGCCGCTGCAAAACGCCTTTTCTGCCATTGGCTCCCGTCCGCTGGAAGTGGCTGCGACTCTGCGCGCCAATCCCTGGGACACCTTTTTCAGCGTGATTCTGCCGCTGGCCAGGCCCGGTTTCATCACCGCTGCCATTCTCGGTTTCGCCCACACCGTCGGCGAGTTCGGCGTGGTGCTGATGATCGGCGGCAACATTCCCGACAAGACCCGCGTGGTCTCGGTGCAGATCTACGATCACGTTGAAGCCATGGAATACGCCCAGGCCCATTGGCTGGCCGGGGCGATGCTGGTGTTCTCCTTTGCCGTATTGCTGGCGCTCTATTCCAGCCGTAAAACCAAAGCGGGCTGGAGCTGATCGATGATTCATACGCGCCTGAAACTGAGTTATCCGGGATTCACCCTGGAGGTGGATCTGCAATTGCCCGGCCGCGGAGTGACTGCACTTTACGGCCATTCCGGGTCAGGCAAGACCACGTGCCTGCGCTGTATCGCCGGTCTGGAGCAGGCCGAGCAGGGCTTTATTCAGGTCAACGATGAAGTCTGGCAGGACAGTGACAAGAAGATTTTCGTACCGCCGCATAAACGTGCGCTGGGGTATGTTTTTCAGGAGGCCAGCCTGTTTCCTCACCTTTCGGTGCTGGCCAATCTGGAGTTCGGGCTGAAGCGCATCCCCAAGCCGCAACGTCGGGTCGACATGGCGCATGCCACTGAACTGTTGGGCATCGGTCACCTGCTGGACCGCCATCCGCAGCACCTGTCCGGCGGCGAACGGCAGCGAGTCGGCATCGCCCGCGCGCTGCTCACCAGCCCGAAACTGTTGCTGATGGACGAACCGTTGGCGGCGCTGGATAGCCAGCGCAAAAACGAAATCCTGCCTTACCTGCAACGCCTGCACGATGAACTCGATATCCCGGTGCTGTACGTCAGCCACTCACAGGATGAGGTCGCCCGACTGGCCGACCACATCGTCCTGCTCAGCGACGGCAAGGCGCTGGCCAGCGGACCTATCGGCGAAACTCTCGCGCGTCTCGATTTGCCCCTGGCGTTGGGCGACGATGCGGGCGTGGTGATTGAAGGCCATGTCAGCGCCTATGACCCGCACTATCAGTTGCTGACGCTGCAATTGCCCGATACCGACCTGAGCATTCGGGTGGCGCACGCTCCGATGACCCAAGGCCAGGCCCTGCGTTGCAAGGTCCAGGCGCGGGATGTCAGCCTGAGCCTGCAAGGCGTCGAGCACAGCAGCATCCTCAATCGCTTGCCGGTGACGGTGATCAGTGAAATCGGCGCCGATAACGCCGCCCACGTGCTGATCCGCCTGAATGCTGCCGGCACGCCGCTGCTGGCACGCATCACCCGCTATTCCCGGGATCAACTGGGCGTGCACCCCGGCCAGCAACTTTGGGCGCAGATCAAAGCGGTGGCCGTGTTGGCGTAAATTGTCGGCACCACGGCGAACGGGCGCGGTCAATGGCTTTACAGGCCCCCTGACTTCGTCGCCAAGGATCTTTTGCCATGTCCGATACCGCGCTGCCCGATGTGCTGCCACCCGACCTGCACTATGTCGATGACACGCAGCCTGGAATCACCCGCAAACTCTTGCGGGGCAAATTCTGCTACTTCGATCCCGCGGGCCAGCGCATTACCGATCCCGACGAAATCAAACGCCTCAACGCCCTCGCCGTGCCGCCGGCCTATACCAATGTGTGGATCTGCGCCGACCCACGTGGCCATTTGCAAGCCACCGGACGTGACGCTCGCGGTCGCAAGCAATACCGTTATCACGCGCGTTGGCGCGAAGTGCGCGATGCCGACAAATACTCGCGCCTGCGGGACTTTGGCCTGGCGCTGCCGAAATTGCGCAAACAGCTTGAAGCGCTGCTGGACGCTCCGGGCTTCAGCCGAGATAAAGTCATGGCCACCGTGATTACCTTGCTCGATGCGACGCTGATCCGGGTCGGCAACACCCAATACGCACGGGAAAATCGCTCCTATGGCCTGACCACCCTGCGCAGCCGTCACGTCGAGGTCAACGGCAGCGCGATCCTGTTCCAGTTCCGCGGCAAGAGTGGTGTCGAGCACCAGATCACCGTGAAAGACCGACGCCTGGCGCGCATCATCAAGCGCTGCCTGGAGATTCCCGGGCAAGACCTCTTCCAATACCTGGACGAAAATGGCGAGCGACACACCGTCAGCTCCTCAGACGTCAATGCCTACCTGCAAACCCTGACCGGCGCCGACTTCACGGCCAAGGATTACCGCACCTGGGCCGGGAGCGCGCTGGCGTTGTCGGTGCTGCGCGAGTTGCAGTGGGAGCCTGAGTCGGACGCGAAGCGGCATGTAGTCGAAATGGTCAAGAACGTTGCCAGGCAACTCGGCAACACCCCGGCGGTGTGCCGCAAGTGCTACATCCACCCGGCGGTGCTCGAAGGTTTTATGCTCGGCGCATTGGCCCAACTGCCCCGGCCGAGGCTGCGTAAAGGCCTCAGGGCGGAGGAAGTCGGACTGGCCATGTTTCTGGAAAAAATGATCGCGGCGGCCGAACCGACGAACTGACTGTCCATTTTTTGCACGATCACAAAGAACTTCTATAGTTGATGTGGACACGAATCAGCTGCGGTGACGCCATGGAAGACATTTTCGTTGTGAAGCGTTGCAACAAGATCATCATTCATGGCCGCCGGGCCGGAGAAACCGGCCACCCGCCACCCGACGCTGAAGTCTGGTTTCGCATCGCCGACACCCGCACCCAGGGCTTCATTGGTGACGGCTTCGATCTTGAAGAAGATGCCCGACGTGAATGCCAGCAGCTCAATGCCAGGTCCCAAGTGACGGCCCGACAGGCCTGAAGTCCGGGTCTATACTGAAATCAGCTGAAGGACCAGTGACCCCATCGGCAGAAAGCTCGCACCCAGCGGGCTTTTTGCTGCTATTTGTCAGGTTTCTTGAACGGAGGTGTTTGCCATGTCCGAAAAAGAGTCCATCACCACCCTGCTGACCCTGCTCGACTCCCGCCAGGCTCGACTTGCCGCAGCCTGCAAGGAGATTGCCGACTGGGTGGATCATCAAGGGGGGCACCCGACAGCCCTCAGAATTCGTGACCGCCTGAACGACATCGAAAAAGACGCGCCACTGATTCGAAACACCTTGTCTTCGTTAAAACCTGTCGACCCGCCTCTTCCGCGGTTCAGATGATTCGATCTGGACGCGTGATTAGAGAAACGGCCTGATTCAGGACGCATGAACGGCGACTTCATCGTCACCGCACCCGTGCCTGTCTGATTATCGTGCGCTTCACCCCCCACCCGGCCTGGCGCTGGGCTTTTTTTTGCGACCCTCTTTTCACGTAACGTTCACAACATACGCCTTACAGTGAGCCACTCCTTTGAAGTAATACCCCTGGTCTGCCCGCATGCAGACCTTTTTTTGCCTGTGATTTGAGGGCTTTCGAAGCGGTGGCTGCAATGACAGTTGTGGCGAGCGAGCTTGCTCCCTCGCCACAGGTTCTGCGCCTGCCGCACCGTCACCCCGGCAATTAACAACGCATTAACCCCCTGTCTTTTTCCTGTCGATACAAGCTGTTACTGTACGGCCCACAAAGCCCAAGCCGCCTGGATCGGATCTCTGACTTGAAGCGCCCCCTCCTCCTCTTCCTGATCAGCCTGGCCTTGAGCTCCACCGCAAGCGCGACGATCAGCGAAAGCCATGGTTATGCGCAGTTCGGCACGCTCAAGTACCCGGCCAGATTTACCCACTTCGACTGGGTCAACCCGCAAGCGCCCAAGGGCGGTACGTTGCGGGTGATGGCGTTTGGCACCTTCGATACGCTCAACCCCTACACATTCAAGGGCTCAAGCCCGGTATCCACTCCCAATTTCCTGCAATACGGCATCAACGAACTCAACGAACCGTTGATGGTCGGCACCGGCCAGTACGCGCCGTCCGGCGATGAGCCGACCTCCAGTTACGGCCTGATCGCGCAATCGGTGGAGTACAGCGAAGACCGCAGTTGGGTGGTGTTCAACCTGCGCCCCGAAGCGCGGTTCCACGACGGCACGCCGATTACCGCCTATGACGTGGCGTTTTCCTACCGCTTGCTGCTCAAGGAAGGTCATCCGCAGTACCGCACCAGCCTTCAGGAAGTGTTGCGAGTTGACATCCTCAACCCGCAGCGCATTCGATTCGTCTTCAAGCGCACCGGCAATCCGTTACAGATCCTGCGCCTGGGCGAATTGCCGGTGCTGCCACAGCATTACTGGAAAGGTCGCGACTTCAAGGCCACCACCTTCGAACCGCCGCTGGGCAGCGGACCGTACCGCATCACCTCGGTCACGCCAGGACGCCAGATCGTTTTCGAGCGGGTCAAGGATTACTGGGGCAAGGACCTGCCGGTCAATCGCGGCAAGTACAACGTCGACCGCATGGAAGTCGAGTTCTACCGCGACAGCGATGTGGCATTCGAAGCCTTCAAGGCTGGCGAATTCGACATCTACATCGAGCACCAGGCGAAGAACTGGGACAACGGTTACAACTTCCCGGCCGTGCGCCGCGGCGACGTGATCAAGGCGCAGATCCCGCACCAGATTCCGACGCAGACCCAAGGCCTGTTCATGAACAGCCGGCGTCCGACCTTCTCTGAGACCAAAGTCCGCGAAGCGCTGGGGCTGATGTTCGACTTCGAATGGACCAACCGCACCCTGTTCAGCGGCGCTTACAAACGCGCCATGAGTTACTACCCCAACAGCGAATTCTCCGCCACGGGCCTGCCGGTCGGTCATGAATGGCTGTTGCTCAAGCCGTATCGCGAACAGTTGCCCGCCAAGCTCCTCACCGAGCCGTTCAGCCTGCCAAAGACCGAAGGCCGCGGCATCCCCCGGGAAACCATGCGCAAGGCCCTGGCGCTGCTCGCCGAGTCCGGGTGGAAGCTCAATGGGCAACGGATCGAGAACGCCAAGGGCCAACCGCTCAAACTCGAGATCCTGCTGGTCAACCCGAACCTGGAGCGCATCCTTCAGCCTTACGTCGAGAACCTCGCCAGCATTGGCATCGACGCGCGGCTGCGCACGGTCGATCGCGCCCAGTACAAACAACGCCTCGATCAGTTCGATTTCGACATGATCCTGATGACGCTCAACCAGACCCTCAGCCCGGGCCTGGAGCAATGGCAGTATTTCCACTCCAGCCAGGTCGGGGTCAAGGGCAGTAAAAACTACGCCGGCATCGCCAACCCTGTGGTCGATCACCTGCTCGAACAATTGCTCGCCGCGCAAACCCGCGACGAACAAGTGGCCGCCGGCAAAGCCCTGGACCGGGTCTTGCTGTGGCAGCACTACATCATTCCCAACTGGTACCTCAATTATCACCGCCTGGCCTACCGCAACCGGTTCGCCTTTGTCACCACGCCGCCCTACACCCTGGGCCTGTCCGCGTGGTGGCTGAAATCTTCGGAGAAGGATCGATGAAACCCCTGAGCGCCCTGCTGTTGCAGGCCAGCGGTCTGCTGTTCGCCGGGCTGGCCTGCGCCGCCCCGCAACATGCCGTGACCCTGTACAACGAGCCGCCGAAATACCCGGCCGACTTCAAGCATTTCGATTACGTGAACCCCGACGCGCCCAAGGGCGGGATCTTTCGCCAGGCCGGATTCGGCGGCTTCGACAGCCTCAACCCGTTCATCAGCAAAGGCGTACCGGCCGACGACATCGGCATAATCTACGACACCCTCGCCAAACAGGGGCTGGACGAACCGTTCACTGAATACGGGCTGGTCGCCGGCAAGATCGAAAAAGCCCCGGACAACAGCTGGGTGCGCTTCTACCTGCGTCCTGAAGCGCGCTTCCACGACGGCCATCCGATGCGTGCCGAAGACGTGGTGTTCAGCTTCCAGATGCTGACCAAGGAAGGCGCCCCGCTCTATCGCGGTTACTACAGCGATGTCGAGGAAGCCGTCGCCGAAGACCCGCTCACCGTGCTGTTCAAGTTCAAGCACACCAACAACCGCGAACTGCCGCTGATCCTCGGCCAGCTGCCGGTGTTGCCCAAGCACTGGTGGGCGAACCGCGATTTCAACAAGGGCAACCTTGAAATGCCGCTGGGCAGCGGCCCCTACAAGGTGACCGAAGTGAAGGCCGGCCGCTCGATACGCTACGAGCGGGTCAAGGATTACTGGGGCAAGGACCTGCCGGCCAACCGTGGCTTCTACAACTTCGACGTAATGACCACCGATTACTACCGTGACAACACCGTCGCGCTGGAAGCCCTCAAGGCCGGGCAGTTCGACTACTGGCTGGAGATGAGTGCGAAGAACTGGGCCAACGCCTACAACATCCCGGCGGTCACCGAAGGCCGATTGAACAAGGAACAAATCCCAAACGGCAACCCGACCGGCATGCAGGGCTTTGTGTTCAACCTGCGCCGTCCGGTGTTCCAGGACGTGCGCGTGCGCCAGGCCTTTACGTTGCTGCTGGACTTTGAATGGACCAACAAGCAACTGTTCAACGGTGCCTACGTGCGTACCCGCAGTTTCTTCGAAAACTCGGAAATGGCCGCGACCGGCCTGCCCGACGCCGATCAGCTTGAAATTTTGAGTCCGTTCCGCGGCAAGATCCCCGAGCAGGTGTTCAGCGAAGCGTTCCAGAACCCGATGACCGACGCCAGCGGCATGATCCGCACCCAGCAGCGCAAGGCTTACCAACTGCTGCAAGAGGCCGGCTGGCGGATCGTCGACGACAAGATGGTCGACGCCAACGGCAAACCGGTGACCATTGAGTTCCTGCTTGCCCAGACCGAATTCGAACGTGTGCTGCTGCCGTTCAAGCGCAACCTCAGCGACCTGGGCATTGACCTGGTGATCCGCCGGGTCGATGTCTCGCAGTACATCAACCGCGTGCGTTCACGGGACTTCGACATGATCGTCGGCAGCTTCCCGCAATCCAACTCACCGGGCAACGAGCAGCGCGAGTTCTGGATGTCCGCCGCGGCCGACAAACCCGGCAGCCGCAATTCCATGGGCCTCAAGGACCCGGTGGTCGATCAACTGGTCGAGCAGCTGATCAACGCCGATTCGCGCAAAAGCCTGGTGGCCCATGCCCGGGCACTGGACCGCGTGCTGCAATGGGGCTATTACGTGATCCCCAACTGGCACATCAAGACCTGGCGCGTGGCCTATTGGAACCACATCGGTCACCCGAAAGTCTCTCCCAAGTACGACATCGGCACCACGACCTGGTGGGTCAAGCCTGATGCGAAACCTGCGGTAGAAGTCGAAACCAAACTGCAAGCCGACCCTGCGGGCACGGAGTAATCAGATGCTGGCGTATATTTTTCGGCGACTGCTGCTGATCATCCCGACCTTGCTCGGCATTTTGCTGATCAACTTCGTGATCATCCAGGCTGCCCCCGGTGGGCCGGTGGAGCAGATGATCGCCAAGCTCGAAGGCTTCGAAGGCGCCACCAGCCGCATTGCCGGCGGCGGTGCCGAAGTCTCGGTGGCCGGCTCGGCCTATCGCGGCGCGCAGGGTCTGGACCCGATGCTGGTCAAGGAAATCGAGCACATGTACGGCTTCGACAAATCGGCGCCGGAACGCTTGTGGATCATGATCAAGAACTACGCCACCCTGGACTTCGGCGACAGTTTCTTCCGCGACGCCAAGGTCATCGACCTGATCAAGGAAAAGATGCCGGTGTCGATCTCGCTCGGGCTGTGGAGCACGCTGATCATGTACCTGGTGTCGATCCCGCTGGGGATCGCCAAGGCGACGCGACACGGCAGCCACTTCGACGTCTGGACCAGTTCGCTGATCATCGTCGGCTACGCGATCCCGGCGTTCCTGTTCGCCATCCTGCTGATCGTGGTGTTTGCCGGCGGCAGCTACCTGGACTGGTTCCCGCTCAGGGGACTGACTTCAAACAACTTTGATGAGCTGAGCACTGGCGGCAAGATCCTCGATTACTTCTGGCACCTGGCATTGCCGGTGACAGCGCTGGTGATCGGCAACTTCGCGACCATGACCCTGCTGACCAAAAACAGCTTCCTTGATGAAATCAACAAGCAGTACGTGGTGACCGCCAAGGCCAAAGGCCTGACCAATCACCGTGTGCTGTACGGCCATGTGTTCCGCAACGCCATGCTGCTGGTGATCGCCGGGTTCCCTTCAGCGTTTATCGGGATCTTCTTCACCGGCTCGTTGCTGGTGGAAGTGATTTTCTCCCTGGACGGTCTCGGTTTGATGAGTTTCGAAGCAGCGATCAACCGCGATTACCCGGTGGTGTTCGGCACGCTGTTTATCTTCACGTTGCTGGGGCTGGTGGTGAAACTGATTGGCGATTTGACGTACACCTTTGTCGATCCGCGCATCGACTTCGAAAGCCGGGAGCATTGAGATGAATTTGTCCCCGCTCAATCGCCGGCGTTTCGAACTGTTCAAGGCCAACAAGCGTGGCTGGTGGTCGCTGTGGCTGTTTCTGGTGCTGTTCGGCCTGAGTCTTGGCGCGGAGCTGATTGCCAACGACAAACCGCTGGTGGTGCATTACGACAACGGCTGGTATTTCCCGGCGCTCAAGCGCTACCCGGAAACCGCGTTCGGCGGCGAATTCCCGCTGGAAGCCAACTACAAGAGCCCGTACATCCGCGAATTGCTCAAGGCCAAGGATGCCTGGGTGCTGTGGGCGCCGATCCCCTACAGCTACCAAAGCATCAATTACGACCTGAAAGTCCCGGCGCCGGCGCCACCTTCGGCCGACAACCTGCTGGGCACCGACGATCAGGGTCGCGATGTGTTGGCGCGGGTGATTTACGGCTTCCGCATTTCGGTGCTGTTTGCCCTGACGCTGACCATTCTCAGCTCGATCATCGGCGTGATTGCCGGGGCCTTGCAGGGGTTCTATGGTGGCTGGGTGGATCTGGCCGGGCAGCGTTTCCTGGAAATCTGGTCCGGGCTGCCGGTGTTGTATTTGCTGATCATCCTCGCCAGTTTCGTGCAGCCGAACTTCTGGTGGCTGCTGGGCATCATGCTGCTGTTCTCGTGGATGAGCCTGGTGGACGTGGTGCGCGCCGAGTTCCTGCGCGGGCGTAACCTGGAATATGTACGCGCGGCCCGGGCGCTGGGGATGCAGAATGGCGCGATCATGTTCCGCCACATCCTGCCCAACGCCATGGTTTCGACCATGACCTTCATGCCGTTCATTTTGACCGGCGCCATCGGCACCCTGACCGCGCTCGACTTCCTGGGCTTCGGTCTGCCGCCGGGCGCGCCGTCGTTGGGTGAACTGGTGGCCCAGGGCAAATCCAACCTGCAAGCACCGTGGCTGGGCATGAGCGCGTTTGCCGTGCTCGCACTGATGTTGAGTTTGCTGGTGTTTATCGGCGAGTCCGCTCGCGATGCCTTCGACCCGAGGAAGTGAAATGAATCAGGACAATCTGATCGAAGTGCGCGACCTGGCCGTCGAATTCGTCGTCGGCGATCACTGCCAGCGAGTGGTGGAAGGCGTCAGCTTCGACATCAAGCGCGGCGAAACCCTGGCCCTGGTCGGCGAAAGCGGCTCTGGCAAATCGGTGACCGCGCATTCGATCCTGCGCCTGCTGCCCTACCCGCTCGCCCGGCATCCGTCCGGGACCATCGAGTATTCAGGGCAAGACCTGCTGAGTCTGAAAGAGAAAACCATCCGCCACATCCGCGGCAACCGGATCGCGATGATCTTTCAGGAGCCGATGACCTCGCTCAACCCGCTGCACTCGATCGAGAAGCAGATCAACGAGGTGCTGGGCATCCACAAGGGCCTGGTCGGCAAAGTGGCGACCCAGCGCACGCTGGAATTGTTGGAGATGGTCGGCATTCCTGAGCCGCACAAGCGCCTCAAGGCCTTGCCCCATGAGTTGTCCGGCGGCCAGCGCCAGCGGGTGATGATTGCCATGGCCCTGGCCAACGAGCCGGAACTGCTGATTGCCGACGAACCGACCACCGCGCTGGACGTGACCGTTCAGCTGAAAATCCTCGAATTGCTCAAGGAATTGCAGGCCCGCCTGGGCATGGCATTGCTACTGATCAGTCATGATTTGAACCTTGTGCGAAGAATTGCGCATCGCGTATGTGTCATGCAGCGCGGTTGCATCGTCGAACAGGCATCGTGCGAAGAGTTGTTCCGCGCGCCGCAGCATCCGTACACTCGGGAACTGCTGGCAGCGGAGCCCAGCGGCAAGCCGGCGACCAATGTAATTGGCCCGCCGTTGCTGCAGGTCGAGGACTTGAAAGTCTGGTTCCCGATCAAGAAAGGCTTTCTGAAAAAGACCGTCGACCACATCAAAGCGGTGGACGGCATCAATTTCAGCCTGCCCCAGGGACAGACCCTGGGGATTGTGGGAGAAAGCGGTTCGGGCAAGTCGACGCTCGGTCTGGCGATTTTGCGGCTGATCGGCAGCAAAGGCGCCATCCGTTTTGAAGGCAAGCAGCTAGACTGCTTGACGCAGGCCGAGGTTCGGCCGTTGCGCCGGGAGATGCAGGTGGTGTTCCAGGACCCGTTCGGCAGCCTGAGCCCGCGGATGTGCGTGAGCCAGATCGTCGGCGAAGGCCTGCGGATCCACAAGATGGGCACCGAGGCGGAACAGGAACAAGCGATTATTGCGGCATTGAAGGAGGTAGGCCTGGACCCGGAAACCCGGAACCGCTACCCCCACGAATTTTCCGGTGGGCAGCGGCAGAGAATCGCCATTGCCCGGGCATTAGTGCTAAAACCGGCGTTGATTTTGCTGGACGAGCCGACTTCGGCCCTCGACCGCACCGTGCAACGCCAAGTGGTGGAGCTGCTGCGCTCACTGCAAACCAAGTACAACCTGACGTATCTGTTTATCAGCCATGACCTGGCTGTCGTCAAGGCGCTGAGCCACCAGCTGATGGTGGTCAAGCAGGGCCAAGTGGTCGAACAGGGAGACGCGCAAAGTATCTTTGCCGCCCCCCAACATCCGTATACACAGCAGTTGCTGGAAGCCGCTTTCCTGGCTCCGGCCACTGCGCAATAACCTGAAAGAGAGGAGCAACACATGGGTTTTCTCGCCGGTAAGCGCGTACTGATCGTCGGTGTCGCCAGCAAGCTGTCCATCGCATCCGGCATCGCTGCCGCCATGCATCGCGAGGGCGCTGAGCTTGCCTTCACTTATCAGAACGACAAACTCAAGGGTCGTGTCGAAGAGTTCGCACAAAGCTGGGGCTCCAACCCTGACCTGTGCTTCCCGTGCGACGTGGCCAGCGATGAAGAAATCGCCAAGGTTTTCGTTGAGCTGGGCAAGAAGTGGGACGGCCTGGATTGCATCGTGCACTCCGTCGGCTTCGCCCCGGGCGACCAACTGGACGGCGACTTCACTGAAGCCACCACCCGTGAAGGTTTCCGCATCGCTCACGACATCAGCGCGTACAGCTTCGTGGCCCTGGCCAAAGCTGGCCGTGAAATGATGAAAGGCCGCAATGGCAGCCTGCTGACCCTGTCGTACCTGGGCGCCGAGCGCACCATGCCGAACTACAACGTAATGGGCATGGCCAAGGCTTCGCTGGAAGCCGGCGTGCGTTACCTGGCCGGCTCCCTGGGCCCGGACGGCACCCGCGTCAACTGCGTTTCGGCCGGCCCGATCCGCACCCTAGCCGCTTCCGGCATCAAGAACTTCCGTAAAATGCTGGCCGCCAACGAAGCGCAAACCCCGCTGCGTCGCAACGTCACCATCGACGAAGTCGGCAACGCCGGCGCCTTCCTGTGCTCGGACCTGGCGTCCGGCATCAGCGGCGAAATCATGTACGTGGACGGTGGTTTCAACACCACTGCGATGGGTAGCCTGGAAGAGTGATCTTCTGCTAGCCCATAAAAAACCCGCCGGTTATGGCGGGTTTTTTATGCCTGCGATTCAGGCCTGATGCAAACCCCCTGTGGGAGCAGGCTTGCTCCCACAGGAATTTATGGCTTGCGTGTTCGTAAAAACACTATCAGCTCAGGATACCCAAGACTTTCGGACCTTGAGCTTCACTTGAGTCCAGATTAACCGCGAGGATGAGTCGATTGACGGTGCGCTGGACAATCATGTCAGTCAACCGGCCTGTTTGCTGCCGAACCACCCCAGAGTCACCAAAAGTAGGGTCGAGCTCACCGCCTTCGGTGGTACGCAGCCAGTACAGCTTTTGCACAGGAAAATTCTCACTCCCTGCGACCACGATTTTTTTATCCGGCTGTACGGTGACGGAAGGGATGTTTACAAAGTCGGAACCCAGATCAACCACCAACGGCAATCCACTGTTAAACGTTTCATCCGATGCGCCATTACCCGATACCCGCTGCACGGCAACATAACGTTTACCATCGTCATTAATCGACGTGGCAGCGGCGATGATTATCTTGTCATCATCCACCACCATCGAGCCAAAACTGGTGTAATTTTCGTTCTCCCAAAATCCGTCAATGCCGAAGGTTTTGTTCAACGTGCCGTCTCGGTTGTAGCAAGCCAAGACCGCTCTCGGGACTGATATGCCTGAAGACGGTCGGTCAACAATCCCAAACACAACGATGCGCCCGTCTGAAAGGACGCCGATGCTATGGATCGTCGTAATCAGCCCCTTGAATCTGACTTCAAAACCAGTGTCGGGATGACCTTGGTCATCTAGGGTGTATACCCTACCCGCCGAATCGATAGTTGTGCCCTCGTTGTCCACCCGTTGGTAACTTTCGGCCACTAAAACATGGTGGTCAGCAGTGAGACATCCCGTAGGTCCGAATGTCTGCAAACCCTGTTCCGGAGGAACGGGATCGACGGGTAAAGGCAATATTCTTGTGCCAAAGACTAAATCAGGACTTCCTCCCTCGTTGAATCGCGTAATCGCAGCCTGCCGGATAAAGGGCTCTTTACCCGAGTTACCAATCAACAGGAATTTGCCGTCTCTTCGAGCAAGTAAACGTGTGAAACTTTCGAATTGGCCTTTGGCGAAGTCCCACGCGAACGGTTGGAAAGTCGGATCGGAAGTGCCATCAGCCATGGCTCGATAAATCCATGAGACACGGCCTGTTTGAGCCACGTAAAGCAGTTTCCCGGCAGATGTTTCAACGACACATTGAGACGAACCTTGAGGAATATTGATCATCCCGTTGTCAGCAAATCCCACATCCAGATCACCTGGTGCTCGTTGCTGCGTGTTGGCTTGCGCTGTCATGCCGCTATCCTCCTGAAGTAAGGGCTCCATGCAATCAGGGGGAATGCAAAAAAACATCCATCCCGACAGCCAGATCCGTTTGACAGCGCCACGATAGTGCGAAAGCCGAGACACACATCACTGTCATAAATAACAGTTTTAATGTCTTCAAGAGCCAAAATTCATTCTTCACAGCACATAAATTGCCGCGCCTGAGTTAGCCGGCAGGTTGCGTCAGGCACTTGGCAAACAACTGCTGGATCGGCTGTGTGCGCTGGCTGTAGCGCTGCAGCAGCACGATTTCGCGGTAGAACGTCAACTCGCCCAACGGGACAATCCTGACCTTCGCCCCATGTTCAAGCCATAGCCCGGCCTCGGGCAGCAGTGAAACGCCGAACCCGCATTCGACCATCTTCACGATGGCTTCCAGCTCATCCAGCTCCATGGCCACGTGCACATCAATCTGCTGTTCACGTAAAAATCGCGTTATCAGGCGTCCACCGAACGAGTTGCTGTCGTAACGCACGTGCGGATGGCTCGCGAGGATCTGCAACGGATCATCGCCCTCAAGGTCCATCGGCACGATCAATACAAACGGCTCCCGGCGAATCACCTGCGCCGACAGCTCTTTGGGCAGTTCAAATGGCGGCTTGATCAATATCGCCAGATCCACCTCACCGGTATCTACCTGACTCAACAAACTCATCGACACGCCCGGCACCAGTTTCGGCTCCAGCAGCGGTGCCTGCTCCCTCAACCTTAAAAATGCCTGAGGCAACAACCCGGTCTGGACCGTGGCCACTGCGCCGATTTTCAACTCGCCACGGTACTCGCTGACATCATCACTGACGGCCATCCGGCTAAACGTGTCGAGGATCTGCTGCGCCATCGGCAACGCCCGTTGCCCTGCGGCATTGAGAATCGCCTGGCGCCCGGTGCGATCAAACAGGCGGATACCCAGCGCCTGTTCCAGATTGCGCATCTGTGCGCTGACCGCCGACTGCGTCAGGCCGATGTGCATGCCGGCAGCCGCGAACGTGCCGTAGCGCGTCACGGCGATGAAGGTTTTCAGTTCGCGCAGCATAAGCGTTCTCGATTGATCGAAATAATTTGAGCTCGACGCAAAAACTATCGTCTTTTAATCAAAAATCATAGCGCTAAACTCTGCTTCAACTCCTGAGAACCTGAGGCGAACCCGATGCAACTCTCCCCTTTTCACTTGGCCATTCCGGTTTACGATCTGGCGGCTGCCCGACGCTTTTACGGCGACATATTCGGCCTGGAAGAAGGCCGCTCCAGCGAGCATTGGGTCGACTTCAACTTTTTCGGCCATCAACTGGTGATTCACCTGGCACCGAAAAACGCTTCTCAGGAAGCGGCGCACACCAATGCCGTGGACGGTCATAACGTACCGGTGCCGCATTTCGGTGTGGTGCTGGGGATGGCGGAATGGGAGGCGCTGGCCGAGCGCTTGAAAGGCCTTGGGACACGCTTCGTGATCGAGCCGGGCATCCGCTTCCAGGGATTGGTGGGCGAGCAGTCCACGATGTTTCTCTTCGACCCGTGCGGCAACGCTTTGGAGTTCAAAGCGTTTAAAAATATCAGCCAGTTGTTTGCCAAATGAACCGCCCGGCCCTTGACGCGACCACCCTCAGTGAAGCGGTGGCCAATGGCGATACGACCGCTGCCGCCATCGCCGAATCCTTTCTTGAGTGCATTCAGGCGCGGGAGCCGGATATCCAGGCGTTCGTCTCGTTCGACGACCGGCAGGTGCGTGCCGATGCTGCGCAGAATACCGGGCGCGGCCTGCTGGCTGGCGTCCCCGTCGGCATCAAGGATATCTTCGACACCGCCACCTACCCCACGCAATTCTTCTCGCCCATCTACACCGACCATCAACCGTCCCGGGATGCCCACGTGGTGACGCTGCTGCGCCAGGCCGGCGCGCTGATCATGGGCAAGACCCACACCACCGAATTTGCCTACATGCACACCGGCCCGACCCGAAATCCTCACGATCTCGCTCGCACGCCGGGCAGCTCCAGCGCGGGTTCGGCGGCCGGGATGGCAGCGGGTTTCTTTGCCGTGGCGCTGGGCACCCAGACGGCTGGCTCGCTGCTCAAGCCAGCGTCCTATTGCGGCCTTTTCGCCTACAAACCGTCCCTGGGACTGGTGTCGCTGGAAGGTGTAAAGCCGCTGGCCCCGAGCTTCGATACCGTGGGCTGGTATGGACGATCGGTGCGCGATCTGCACCTTGTGGCACGGGTGTTGATTCCCGGTTTTGTAGTGCCGGACGTCGAGCGGCGTCCACTGAGGCTGGGTTTCTGCCGCACCTCACGCTGGGATCAGGTGGACGCCGAGGTGGCGTGCGCTCTGGAGCAGGCCACGGATCAGTTGCGCAGCGCCGGCCATTATGTGAGCGAACTGGAGCTGCCCGATGAATTTGCCGCAGTGTTCGACGACCATCAGTTGATCAACGATTGCGAAGGTGCCCGCTCGCTGGCCAAGGAATTCCAACGCCACCGCGCTCAACTGAGCCCTTCGACACTGGCCATGTTCGAGCGAGCGGCGGCAACAACCTGGGAGCAGGAATCCGCTGCCAAGGCGCGCCTGGCCACGCTTGCGCCCCGTTTGAATGAGCTCTGCCAACCGTTCGACGCCCTGCTCGGTGCCTCTTGCGGGATGGTCGCGCCGATGGGCCTGGAAAGCACCGGACCGTCGGACTTCATCAAGTTCTGGGGGGCGTTTGGCTGGCCGCAGGTGAACATCCCGCTGGTGCGCGCCCAACCGATGTTGCCGGTCGGGCTACAGATCATCGGGAAGTTCAGGGACGATGGCCGGCTGTTGCGAACGGCCGCCTACGTTGCCGCCGCTTTGCAAGGCGCCGCTCAACAATGACCCGTGTCGTGCATCGCTTTGTCGGCCAGGGCCAACACGTCTTCCGCTGTCGGGTGTAGCCGAGCATCAAACTCGACCTGGCCAATGCTGAAGTGAATGGCAAAGCTGCGATTGGCCGTGGCATTGCGCTCGGCGAGTATTTCTTCGAGCCGGGCCTTGATCGCGGACAGTTCGACAACGCTTGCACCCGTCAACAAGGCGACAAACTCATCGTTGCCCAATCGACCAATCACATCGCTTTCGCGAAAGGCGATACGCAGCACGTCAGCGAAGGTCTTCAAGGCGTGGTCACCTTCGGCGCGCCCGTACAGATAGTTGATTCGCTTGAAATTATCGAGGTCGAAAAACAGCAGCGTCGCCGGCAATCCCAGCTGCTGGCAGGCGTCCATCCCCTGTTGGGCCAGCGCTGTAAAACCGTGACGGTTGGGCAGCAGCGTCAACTCGTCCATGCTCGCCATCTGCACGCCCATCAGTTCTTGCTCGGCCTTGCGGGCCAGGTCACGCAGCAGCTCACGCTCCTGCAGTGGCGAACGTAACGGGTCTGTACAAGCACCGCGCTTGAACGGTTTGCCTGGGATCAGCATGACTCACTCCATTGGCGGATACGTACTTTAGAGTCGTGCATATCCGGTTTGACTCCCTGTTAACGGACCGCCGGTCAACTGCCCTGCACCGGACACGGGCCGCCAGCGTCCGCCCACAGCTTGAACTGGGTGACGAAAATGTCGTGCGGCACCGGCACCGGCGCCCTTCCCTCACCCGGATTCCAGCCCCACAGCACCAGCTTGTCCTCGCTGACGTGCTTGATCAGGGCCGCGAAATCACGGTCACCGTTACTGGAGCGATCCTTGATCATCGCGCACAACTGGTCGGCCGGCAGCCCGATCCAGGCCATCTTGTGCGCCGCCGGCGGCAAGCTCCAGTGCGGCGCTCCCGGCGGTGCATGCGGCCCGTAACTGGCGGGCGGATTGGTGTCGGCGTGACAGGTCGCGCAGGGCAAACCCGCTGCGCCCTTGCCGTCCATCCCGCGCACCACGCTCATGGCGTGGGGGATCCCAGCGTCGAACTGCAACGGCGAATCGCCTGGGATATGACAGTTCTGGCAACGCGGACTTTGAAAGACCTTCTGCACCGTACCAAACGCCTTGATGGCTTCCTTATCGTCCGCAAACAGGTGCTCGGCGTAGCCGACCAGGCCGATCAGCACCACCGCACCCAGAATCAGATGTCGTTTCATCTCACACCCCCGACAGTTGCAACGGCAGTTCCCGCAAGCGTTGCCCGGTCAGGGCGAACACCGCGTTGGCCACTGCCGGCGCCGTGGGTGGGACACCGGCTTCGCCAATACCGCCGGACCGTTCAGTGCTCGGCACGATATGCACTTCGACCACCGGCATTTCGTTGAGCCGCAGCACCTGATAGTCGTGGTAATTGGATTGCACCACCTGGCCGTCCTTGAACGTCAGTTTGCTGTGCAAGGTAAAGCCGAGGCCGAAGGTGATGCAGGACTCCATCTGCGCGGCGATGCTCATCGGGTTGACCGCAATTCCGCAGTCCACCGCGCACACCACCCGGTGCACGCGAATTTTCAGGTTGTCCTGGGACACCTCGGCGACCTGCGCGACGTAACTGCCGAAAGACTCATGCACCGCCACACCCAAGGCGTGGCCGTCTGGCAGTTCCGCCTTCCAGTTGGCTTTTTCGACGGCAAGGTTCAGCACGCCCAAATGTCGCGGATGCGCCTTGAGCAAGGTTCGTCGGTACTCCACCGGATCCTTGCCAGCCGCCTCCGCCAATTCATCGATCAACGATTCCATGACAAACGCCGTGTGGCTGTGCCCCACCGAACGCAGCCACAACACGCTGATGCCGGTAGTCGGCGAGTGCAGTTCCACTTGGTGGTTGGCCAAGCTTTCGAGGTAAGGGCTGTCGGCGACGCCTTCGACCGAGGTTTTGTCGACACCGTCCTTCACCATGGTCGCCGCAAATGCGGTCCCTTCCATGATCGACTGACCGACCATCACATGCTTCCAGGCCACGGGCATGCCGCCAGCATCCAGGCCGATGCGTGCCTGATGCAGGAACGCCGAGCGGTAGTAACCGCCGCGGACGTCGTCCTCCCGGGACCAGACGGTTTTCACCGGCCCGCCGGCCGCCTTGGCGACCTGCACGGCTTCAGCGACAAAGTCCGAGGTCGGATTGGCCCGACGACCGAAGCCGCCGCCGAGGAATTCGGTGTGGATTTCAACCTGCTCGGGTTTGAGCCCGGTGATCTTGCCCGCGATCATTTGATCCAGGGTCTGGAACTGAGTGCCGGTCCAGATCTCGCACTTGTCCTTGCTGATTTTCACCGTGCAATTGAGCGGCTCCATCGGCGCATGGGCCAGGTAAGGCACGCTGTATTCGACATCGACGGTCTTCGCCGCCTTGCCCAGTGCGGCGGTGGTATCGCCGGCCTTGCTGGCCGAGACGCCAGGCGTGGCCGCGAGTTTGCGGAAGCTTTCCAGCAGTTTCTGGCTGTCGAGGCCGGCATTCGGCCCCAGGTCCCAGTCAATTTTCAGCGCATCGCGCCCCAGCTTCGCCGCCCAGTAATGCTCGGCAATCACCGCCACGCCAGTGGGCACCTGCACCACTTTGTGCACGCCCGGCACGGCCAGCGCCTCGGCGCCTTCGAAAGATTTGACGCTGCCGCCAAACACCGGCGAACGGGCAACCATGGCCGTCATCAAGCCATCGAATTGCACGTCCATGCCGAACTTGGCCCGACCGGTGATTTTCTCCGGTGTGTCCAGGCGCTTGGTGGGTTTGCCGATCAGTTTCCAGTCCTTGGCCTCTTTGAACGTGATCGAGGCCGGATCCGGCACCGGCAGCTTGCCGGCATCGTCCGCCAGTTCGCCGTAGGTCGCGCGGTTGTCGCCGGCGATGACCACGCCTGACTCGGTGTGAATCGCCGAGGGCGCGACGTTGAAACGCTTGGCGGCCGCATCGATCAGCATCAGGCGCGCTGCCGCGCCGGCCTGCCGATAGCGGTCGAACTCCATCCAGGTCGAGGTCGAGCCGCCGGTGATCTGCATCCCGCCGAAACCCGCCATGCCGTAGTCAGCCGCCGACGCGGGTGAATGTTCAACACGGATTTTCGACCAGTCGGCGTCCAGTTCTTCGGCGATCAACATCGTCAGGCCGGTCCAGATGCCCTGGCCCATTTCCGAGTGACCGAGCAGTACGGTGACGACGTTGTCGTTGCCGATCCGTAAAAACGCATTGGGCGCAAACACGTTGCCTTCATTCTCCGCCCCCACGGCAAAGCGATGCGCGCCGGGAATGACAAACGCCACCACCAGACCACCGCCCAACAACGCGCTGCCCTTGAGAAAACCGCGACGTGACACAGGGTTGAGGCTGTTCATGGTTCAGACTCCCTTCAACGTGGCATCAACCGATTTCGGCAGCGCGTTTGACCGCGGCACGGATCCTTGGGTAGGTGCCGCAGCGGCAAATATTGCCGGAGAGCGCCTGATCGATGTCGCTGTCGGTGGGTTGGGGGATCTTCGCCAGCAACGCGGCGGCGGACATGATCTGCCCGGACTGGCAGTAACCGCATTGCACCACGTCGAGTTCGGCCCAGGCTTGCTGCACCGGGTGCGAACCGTCTGTGGACAGGCCTTCGATGGTGAGGATTTTTTGCCCGTGGGCCACCGCAGTGGCGGGCGTGATGCAGGAGCGCAACGGCGCGCCGTCGACGTGCACGGTGCAGGCGCCACACTGGGCCATGCCGCAACCGAATTTGGTCCCGGTCAGGTGCGCGACATCGCGCAGGACCCAGAGCAGCGGCATGTCCGCAGGGACATCCAGCTCCTGATCCTTGCCATTGATGTTCAGGGTCAACATTACGAATTTCCTCAGACTCACGGTGTTCTGAAGGGGCGTCGCTGTGACAACAAAATGCCTACGCGCGCCTCAGGTTATCCCTACAGCTAAGCGCAAAATGCCGGGCGAGACCGGTTCATCGACCACCGGTCAAAAAAAGGCCACCTTGATGGGTGGCCTTGGAATGAGGTTTTGTAGTGATGGCGCTTGGATGGTTAGCGGGCTTTTGTGCCTGGTGGGCATTTGTGGCGAGGGAGCTCCCTCGCCACAAAGATTGCGATCAGTAGTCGGTGGACACCGACACCTCGCGCCACGTCTGCAACTCATCGGCGACGAAGACGTTCTTGGCTTCGATCGCCGCGACGCAGTCACTGCCCAGCGGCAAGCGCAGCGGTGCTTTTTTCGCTTCCACCAGGGTGATCATGGTCTGGGCGAGCTTGTCCGGGTCGCCCGGCTGGTTCAGGGTCACGGCCTTGGCAATTTTGCGCACCTCACCCGCCGTGCTGTCGTAGTCCGCAATCGTGGACGGGGATTCAACCAGCGAATTGCCCTCGAGGAATTCGGTACGGAAGTATCCAGGCTCAACCACGGTGACTTTGACACCCACCGGCGCCAACTCGGCGTGCAGCGCCTCGCTCAGGCCTTCGACGGCAAACTTGGTCGAGCAATAGACGCCAAAACCCGCGCCCGACGCGTAACCGCCCACCGAAGACAGGTTGATCACATGCCCACTGCGGGCGGCGCGCATGTATGGCAACACGGCACGAGTGACGTTCAGCAAGCCGAAGACGTTGGTTTCGTACACGCGGCGCACTTCATCGGCGCTGGCTTCTTCCACCGCACCCAGCAAGCCGAAGCCGGCGTTGTTGACCAGCACGTCGATGCGCCCGAAGTGCTCGATGGCCGCTTTGGCGACCGTAACACCCTGGGCTTCGTTGGTGACATCCAGGGACACGGCGAGCAACGCGGGTTGAGTGCCGAAACGTTGGGTGACGCTGCTGGCATCACGGGCGGTGGCCACCACGGCGTCGCCATTGGCCAGTGCGGCGGCCGCGATCTTGGCGCCGATACCGCGGGAAGCGCCAGTGATGAGCCAGACACGTTTGAAGGTATGGGAAGTGGTCATGATCGTGTTCCTTGTTTGGGTTGGGGTGAGCACAAGGTACGCACGAAGATTGGTCTGAAAAATGCCCTCGTGTTACAAGCACTATGAAACTGTCTTTCATAATGGCGCCGCTATGACTCACGATCCTTTCGACGGCTTGACCGAGTTTCTGGCGGTGGCCGAGCACAAAAGCTTCACCCTCGCCGCCACCCGGTTGGCGGTGACGCCCACAGCGGTCAGCCACGCAATCAAGCTGCTGGAGCGGCGCACGGGCGTGTTGCTGTTCCAGCGCACCACACGCCGGGTGGCGTTGACCGAGGCCGGCGCCAGCCTGTTCGCCCGCTTGCGTCAGGCGGCCAGTGAAATCGACGAGGCGCTGGCGGTGCTCAGCGGTTTCCGCGACCAACCGATGGGCACGTTGCGCATCACCGCGCCGCGCCTGTCCGGCGCCTTGTTGATCGAGCCGCTGATGCCGCTGTTTCGTGAGGCGTACCCGCAGGTCAGCCTAGATATTTCACTGGACGACGCCACGGTCGACTTGATGGAGCGCGGTTTCGATGCCGGGATCCGGCTGGGAGAGTCCATCGAGAAAGACATGATCGCCGTGCGTCTGACACCGGACCTGCAATGGTCGGTGGTGGGTTCGCCAGCGTACTTCGCCAAGGCCGGCAAACCGCTCAGCCCGGAAGAGCTGACCCGGCATGCGTGCATCGGCTTCCGCTTTGCCAACTCCGGCAACGCGCATCGCTGGGAATTTCGCAGCGACGGGCGAGACTTCACGGTGGGCGTCGAGAGTGGCGTGCTCGTCAATGATCGCAAGCTACTGATCAGCGCCGCCCGAAACGGGCTCGGATTAGCTTACGCCTGCAACCTGGAGATCATCGACGAGCTGGCGAACAGTCAGCTGGAACGAGTGCTGCAGCCGTTTGTGCCGCTGAGTTCGGCGTTGTACCTGTACTTTCCCAGTCGTACCCAGACTCAACCGAAACTGCGCGCCTTCATCGATTTGACCACGCAGTGGATCGCTGATCGCGGCGGCCTCGGGCGTTAGCGCCTCCGCTTCAACAGGATGCCGGTGTAGTGCATGAGAAAAAGGCCGAAAGCGCTGCTCCACAGCAACGCCGAAAGACCTAGCCCCCACCCGGAAAACGGCACCAGAAACACCCGACTCATACCGGCGATCACCAGCAAGGCAAACCCCAGCACCACAGCGTTCGACGGCTGCAACAGTCGCCCGGTATGACCCAGGCTGACCCGTGCAATCATCGCCAGAATCAACCCGCCGATTCCGCCGACCGCCAAGGCGTGCGTGGCCAGACTTTGCGCCGGCATCACGCCTGCGTGCCACAACGCCATCGCCAGCGCAGCGACCACCAGCCAGGCATACGCGAGGTACAGCGACCAGAGCAACGGCACGCGCCAGATGCCCCGATCATGCCAGCGCCACAGCCGCAGGCCGTGCAACGCGCCCATCAGCAGAAATAACGTGGCCAGCCAAGGTCTGGGCGCATCGTTCAACCCGCTGGCAAAGGACATCGCCGCGAGCAGGCTACTCAGCAACAACACTCTGGTTGGCCACGCGTGCGCGGCGGGTGCTGCAGGACGGTTCAAGCCACGCTGGATGAAAAAGGGAATGACTCGGCCGCCAATCACCGTCATCAGCGCCGCCACCAGCCACAAGGCTGCCAACACGCCACGCCGTTGCAGGCCCGCGTCATCGATCGCGATGCCCCACAGCGTCATGGCCTGACAGCTGGCCATCAGGGCAATCACCAACAGAATCGGGTAGTTGTCGCGCTTGCCGGCGGCCACCAGATCCCGTCCGATCGCCCAGGCCAGCAGTGGGAGAAAAGGCACTTGCGAGGCTAGCAACAGGCTATCGGAAATGGGCAGCAACCAGGCCAGTCGCGCCAGCAGCCAGACCAGCACCAGCCCCATCAAGGGCCAGCCGTTAAGGCCTGGGCGCCCTGTCCAGTTGGGCACTGCGGTCAACAGGAACCCGGCGATGATGGCCGTGGCAAAACCGAACGGCATTTCATGCCGGTGCCAGGCCAACATCCCGCCAACAGGCTGCGCGCCCGGCAGTCGCCCGTACAACCAAAGCGCCCAGATCGCCACCGCGATCGCAGCGAACCCGGCGCCTGCCAGAAAGAACGGTCGAAACCCGAGACTGAAGACCGGCGCAACGGTGAGTCTGCGCATCAGGCCACCGCCCTGACCAGACCTGTGCCCAAGCGATGCTGAGCCAGCAGGCGCATGACGTAGCCGATCTTGAGCAAAGTCGGCCCGATAATAGTCATGGCATGCATCGTCACCAGCACCACAATGGGCACATGGCCGTCGTAGAGATACGCGCCGTAGATGCCCGCCAAAAGCAGCGCCAGACCCGCGACCAGCACGCGACTCGACAGGTGCAGAACGTTCTGAGGATTGTTGAAGAACTCGAACATTTTTCCGTACTCCTGAAGCAGTTCAGTTGTACGTTTTACTTATCAAGTCTCGTGCCAACTTTTTAGTCCTTCCAAATCAGCACCCTGAAGCGACATGAGTCATAACGACCACTTTAGCGATTGGTCTATATGACTCACATCCTTGTCATTTTGACTCTTCCGTGCACCACTACCTGAGGGCAAATGTCGATCTACGGTCCAGCCAATCGACGGCAAGCTGGCTACGCTGTTAATCCAGCATGAATCACCCGTAGAGGAGCATCACCATGCAACGCGTGCAAAAACTGACTCCCTGCCTCTGGTTCGACAATCAGGCCGAAGAGGCGGCGAGGTTTTACTGTTCGATCTTCGATCACTCGAAAATCACCGCCATCACTCACTACGGCAAGGCCGGCCAAGAGGTTCATGGCATGCCCAAAGGCTCGGTGCTGACGGTCAGTTTCGAACTCGACGGACAGCCCATGACAGGCCTCAATGGCGGTCCGTTGTTCACGTTCAGCGAAGCGATTTCCTTTCAGGTCAACTGCCAGACCCAAGAAGAAGTCGACTATTTCTGGGGCTCGCTTTCAGCCCAATCGGAGAACGAACAGTGCGGTTGGGTCAAGGACAAGTTCGGCCTGTCTTGGCAGATCGTGCCGGTTGCCATGATGGACATGCTCAAAGACCCCGACACGAAGAAATCCCAACGCGCGATGCAAGCCATGATGCAGATGAAAAAGCTCGACATTGCCGCGTTGCGGCGAGCCTTTGACGGCGAGAGCTAATACACTCCGTTGCTGGCCTGCCGAGGACACTGACGATGAAGCACACCGTTGCCAAAGACGCTGACACAGCACCCCGCTTCTGGCGTGACGATGCCCTGCCCTTCATTGAAGCGCGTTCCATCGCCGACGGCCGCGAGGTCTGCTACACCCGGCATTCCCACGAGCACTTTTCCATCGGTGCGATCACCGCCGGGCGCAGCACCTACCTCCATGAGCAAGCGCAGTTCCAGGTCAGCGCCGGCACCGTGGTGTTGATGAACCCTGATGATGTGCATGCCTGCAATCCGATTGACGACCAGCCTTGGTCGTACCTGATGCTTTACGTCGAGACGCCCTGGCTGACCGATCTGCAACATCAGCTCGGTTTCAGCCGGGACTCAACCTTCAGGCGGTTTTCCGTCACCCACACCCGCGATAGCAACCTGTTTGCCGGCCTCAACGGCCTGTACGAAATACTGGTTGATCCCTGGCAGGACGTGCTGCGCAAACACAGTGCGGCGGTGGAGTTTTTTACCGAGGTGCAACAGCGGCTCAACCCGATCGATCAAGCGCTGCGCGAACCCAATTTCAAGCTGGAACGGGCCGCCGACTACATTCGCAACAACTGCACCCACCCACTCAAGCTCGAGGATATTTGCGACGCGGCTCAACTGTCGCCGTCCTACCTGATTCGCGCCTTCAAGCACCATTACGGCATGACGCCCCATGCCTTTCTGGTCAACCGGCGTATCCAGTTCGCCCGTGATCAATTGCGCAGTGGCAGGTTGATTGCGGATGTAGCACTGGAAGCGGGTTTTGCCGATCAGGCGCATTTTCAGCGGGTATTCAAACAGCACTTGGCGGCGACGCCGGGACAGTACCGCGGTTAAGCCAAAACGGTTAATTAGTTAGTGAGTTATTTATTTGCATAGCAATTATGCAGACTTCACACGCTCTAAAAACATACAAAGACATATAACTTAAATGACAACGCAGTTATCGCTTACTTAAGCTCCTTTCAAATCACCCGCCAACTCGACACTAGAAGATGGAGCTTCTCACTTGAGCAATTCATATAACAATCTGTTTCGTTCCAGCAACCAACGAGAGAAACAATCAGTCACTGACGCCATTACCCACTTCCTCAGTGATGACGACGTCATGAATACTATTGAATGGTCTTGGGACCGTTTATCGGTCACACGCACGACCGACTCCCATCTGGATAACTTGCATCGCCCCGCCGCCCTGTGTCTGTCGAGACTTATTCGTCATCCTGACTTTTTAAAGATCCGTTCCGAACACTCCCTCCCTGCGACCAGTTCTTTTCAAGTCGATGAGTTGGGTCATCTCTATTACACCCATGAGAACGTCAGCAGCCGCACTGTCGATTCCGAAGTTGTCACCGTCGGCTACTTCTCTGTGCGCACAGACATCACTCACGCGCTCGAAGGCTATCAATCTTTCGAGGAAGATCTTCAACTGTTGGCAAGCATGGCCAGGTTGACCGGTGGATGGGTGACCGCCACCGAGAAAATGGCGGTCAGTCAGTGGTTGCGCGTTCACGGCTTGCCACTGCCTGGCACCGCAGAAAGCGCCCGAGAGTTGATCGACCTGATCAATCACTCGACATTGCCGGACAGCCCTGAGTACGAAGATTACTGGCAACTGCTGAATGCCCCGGAAGATTCTCCGTTCAATCTCACGGAAGAAAACCGGGCAATCATTCGTCGTGTTTCCGAGGACCAGACCGCCGGTGAGATCCCTCTGGTGACCCTGCTGGGCGATTCGCTGAGGCTCGAAAGTCGCTCGTCAGATGGATTGCCCACCAGCCAGAACTACCGGATGGCGCGGCTGATCGATATCGCCAAGTGGGCCTCCGACAATGGGCAAGAATACATAGATGCCTTGGGATGGTTCGCGGGAGAAACGGCCCCCAAACCCACTGAGCCGTTTATTGAGCAGTTGATCATTGCGGCGATGCTGCTTGACCTGGACCCTGACGCTGACCGGGCCAGTACCACATTTGCCGGTTTCGACCTCTATTCGAAACGTTACTTGCTTGCCAGTCCGGCAGCGGTGCGCAAGCAACTTGAACAGCATCTGGTTTCAGCCTGCAAACTCTATGAACTCTTTGCGCCGCTGGTGGCAGAACTGATCCTGGGCGGCATGGCGCCGGAATATCTGGTCCGTGATCTGCCGCCCGAATTACGCCTTGGAACGCCCGCCTGGGTTGTGTTCACCCAAGCCGTCCATTTCGCCGAATCGATGGTTCCCGGCGTCTCGCGAAACATGACTTATCAGCATTTGCTCGGTTTTGGCCGGCTAGCGGAATTGAGCCCGGCCATCAAAACCCTGTCGACGACGGTATCAGTCGACCCGGTCATCACCTGGGCCTTAATGAACAGGCTTGTCACCCGGGACGCTGAAGGCAACCTGAGCACGGATGCCGTGACCCTGGCCATGGATGAATATCAACGGCACGTCGATATGATCAACAGCGCCGTGAATCAACTGGGCAAGCCATTACCCCATCGCAAGACGCTTGCATTGCAGGAGCTGAAATCCTGGGAAGCGGATTGCGACCCTGAGGAGTTGTTGGTCAAACATCGCGGTACCGGTGGAGGGGCGGGAAGAAAGGTGTCGGTTGTAGATCTTTATATGGGCGATGAACTTCACACCGAGGAATGGGACCGGACTCATGGGGAAAGCATTTATAAATCTTTCCCTCACTTAGTCCGTATGCCGCCTGTTGCCGAACTGTACGAGCCCGTCTTTGACGACCATATCGATGCAATGACCCATGCGTTATCCGCCTCGATCAAAATTGCTTTTTCGCAACTTCTACCACAGGACAGACAGTTCATCGAAGAAGGGCATTTGGCGATCTATCAGGTTAATTCGTGGGGGCCGGGAGGACTTGACGGCGTCGTTCCATTGGGCGAAAGAGGTCCTTACGGAACCATTATCTATGCGCGAAAGGACTCGCAAATTCGCTGCTATGAACTTTTCCCACTCAGAATGGAATGCGTCATAAACAAACAACTGACGGAAGCGTATTGGTTAAAAGGCGTCGACGTTGACTTCGAAAAAAACTATCCAGAAAAAAGACTGTTTAGCGAGGCCCCCATAGACGACGAGGCTTATTATAAAAACCTGACACCCCGTAGTGACCGGCGCGCCCAAGTGATTCTCTACAAGCTCGGCGAGTTCAATACACCGTCTGACAATACCGACACCACCTCGCCAAACCGCTACTTCCGGTCCCAACGAAAAAATGAAATCAGCGATCTTATTGCCAAGGAGAACCCGTACTTCAACAAAGGCGCGCTGAAAACGCTGAGCCTTGACGAAACGGAGCGCGAAAAAGCAATCGCCAGTACCGATGCCGTATTCAATGTCATTTTGAACCTGATCATTCCGTTCAAAGGGTGCATCGAGGACCTTTCCTCAGGTGTTCCATCAAGACAGCGGAGCGCGATTCTGGGTTGTGTCATCGACGCCGCGGCACTGGTCATGTCGTTCGCCATCATCGGCGTCAAAGTCGTCGCGATCAGTGCAAAAGCCACGACCCTGGTTTCGAAGCTGTTGTCTGCCTCCACAGTCGTGGCCAGTACCGCGGTCAGCCTGGTCAATCCGGTCAGCGGCGTACCGCAGCTGTTCAAGGGTGGCGCCCGGCTGCTCGGCCGGAGCGTGGCGAAACTGAGCGGCAGCGCCCTTTCCGCTTCACACGCGGCCAGACAGCAATTGCGTTACCTCACCGGCGCGAACAGCTACAACCTGATCAAGGCCGTCGACCATGCTGGCGAGGCGCCCCGGATCCGCATGTCGCTGGACTCGGTTGCCCATGGCCGAGCGCTGTTCAAGGACGACAGCATTCAGACTGTCGAACAGATTGTGGCCCGTCTGGGGGACAAGAACATTCGATTACCCGAGAGTGCAACCCACCTCGAACTGGAGCATCTGTTCAATAATGCGGTCATCGAATCGGCGACCCAATTCAAGCAAGCGCAAGATCTGGAGGCGTTGATTGGTCGAACGGCGGTCGATGACCTGTTCGCGGCGGTCCTGGATAAATCGCAATACGGCTACACCACCGCACGTTCCGCATCGGGTGCCCAAGGTTATGCCGACACACTGGCCACCTTTGCCCAGGTCGAAGCAAAAAACGTCAATTACATGAAGGGTTACCAGCAAAACGTGCTGAAGCAGGACCTGGGCAAGGCGCCGTTCAACCAGGCCATGGCGGAATCAACGTTCAACCCGAATGGTTTTACGGATAATTCGCAGCGGGCAGGCGCCTGGATCGTCAACGGTTCGACCTCCCCCGGTAATGACGTTGACAGCATCGTTCAGGTCCTGCGCGACTACGCAGGCAACGAAAAATCGCTGACCGATCCGGCGGTGATCAAAGAGGTGCACGCACGGATTGCCCCTGCAACCTCGGACATCGTGCGCATTGGCGTCAATGACAAGAAGTACGCCAGCAACATCAGTGGCTTCGCCGCAATGGAACAGCATCTGAAAACGCTGGACACCGGCCATGAGCATTTCGACAAACATTTGCTGGCGACCGTCGTGGGTTTCCACGGTTTGGGTGACGGCAATGGCCGCACGGGTCGCGCGCTGTATGCCATCAGCCAACTGCGAAACAACCGCTTCACACCGCTGACAAAAAACGAGTTCAGTTTGTTGCACGGCCTCGATTGAGGTGAGTTGACTGGGGGCTAGGAAACCAGCAGATACACGGCACTTGCTCCCAGCAATAGCGCCATGACCCGGTTGAACCAGCGCATGCCTGCCGGGTTATTCAGATAGCCCTGCAGGAATGTTCCGGCATACGCCCAGCACCCCACCGACACGTAGCAAATCACCAGATACACCGCCGCAAACTGCCAGACCAACCGCGCCTCGCCGTCCGCGACGAAGGCGCCCATACCCGCGACACACGCCAGCCAGGCTTTCGGGTTGAGCCATTGCATCACCGCGCCGTACAGCATCGACGGTGCCCGACGCGACTCTTTCGCGTCGATCCGACCATCGTCCGCCGCAAGCTTCCAGGCCATGAACAACAGAAACGCCACGCCCGCCAGTTGCACCACCCGCGTCAGCGCGGGCCAAAGGCGCAACACCTCATGCAGCCCCAGGCCCATCAACACCAGCAACAACACAAAGCCCAACGTGGCCCCGGCCACATGCCACTGACTGGCGCGAAAACCGAACTGCGCCCCCGAACTCAACGCGACAATGTTCACCGGCCCCGGTGTTATCGACGCCACCAGGGCAAATGTCGCCATGGAGATAATCAGACTCATCGCACACCTTCTTCAATTCAGGAAATCAGCGCCCAAGGTACTGAGCGCCCTGTCCTGCGTATTGAAGAAAACTGCCTAATCGTCCTCATGCAACTTGATGCCACGAGCGTGCAGCAGATGCGGCACGATCAACACCAACAGGGTCAGCGCGAGGAATGACGCGGCAATGGGTTGCGTCAGAAAAATCATCCAGTCTCCTTCGCTGATGGACAACGCGTTGCGCAACTGCTTTTCCGCCATCGGCCCCAGCAGCATGCCTACGATCACCGGCGCGACGGGGAAATCGAAGCGCCGCATCAGCACCCCGCCCCAACCGATGGCCAGCATCAGCAGCAGGTCGAATGAAGAGTGGCGCATGCCGTACACGCCGATGGTGGCGAACACCAGAATGCCGGCGTTCAGGTACGGTCGGGGAATCTGCAACAACTTGACCCACAACCCCACCAGCGGCAGGTTCAACACCAGCAGGATGACGTTACCGATGTACAGCGAGGCGACAAGAGTCCAGACCAGATCGCCCGAGGTCTGAAACAACATCGGCCCCGGCTGCAGGTTGTAGTTCTGGAACGCGGCCAAGAGGATTGCCGCAGTCGCCGAGGTCGGAATGCCGAGCGTCAGCAGCGGCACCAGGGACCCTGTGGCGCTGGCATTGTTGGCCGCCTCGGGACCGGCAACCCCTTCGATGGCGCCCTCGCCCTTGCTGCCTGCGAACTCTTTGGGAAACTTGCTCAGTTTGCGTTCGGCCGAATAGGACAAAAAGGTCGGGATTTCCGCGCCACCGGCCGGAATCGAGCCAAAAGGAAAACCGATCAGCGTGCCCCGCAACCAGGCAGGGATCGAGCGTTTCCAGTCGGCGCGCGTCATCCACAACGACGTCAGCCGGTGCCGACCGGACGCCTCTTCTTTTTGATACAGCAGGCTGTACAACGCCTCGCCCACGGCAAACAAGCCGACCGCCACGAGCACCACTTCGATGCCGTCCACCAACTCCGGCACGCCCAGGGTGTAGCGGGCAATGCCCGAGGTCGAGTCGAGGCCGATCAAGCCGATGGTCAGGCCAATCCCCAGCGAAGCGAACCCCCGCAGCATTGACGCGCCGAGCACCGCCGACACGGTCGTGAAGGACAGCACCAGAATCGCGAAATACTCCGCCGGACCAAACTTGAGCGCCAACGTAGCAACGATGGGTGCAAACAGAGTGAGCAGGACCGTCGCGATGGTGCCGGCGACAAACGACCCGATGGCCGCCGTCGCCAGGGCCGGCCCTGCCCGTCCGTTTCGGGCCATGAGGTTGCCTTCCAGGGCCGTGACCATGGACGACGACTCCCCGGGCGTATTGAGCAGGATGGACGTGGTCGAGCCGCCGAACTGAGCACCGTAATAGATCCCGGCGAACATGATCAGCGCCCCGGTAGGGTCGACCTTGGCGGTGATCGGCAACAGCAGCGCAACGGTCAGCGCCGGTCCGATCCCCGGCAAGACGCCGATGGCCGTGCCGAGCAAACAACCGATGAACCCCCACATCAAATTGATTGGCGTCAGCGCGGCGGCAAAACCGATGGCCAGGCTAGAGAGAATATCCACCGTGTTTTATCTCCTCAGATCCAGGCGTTGATCAGGGGCGGAAGAGAAACCCCGAGCCCGGCGTTGAACAGCCAGTAAATCGGCAGCGTCAGGGCAATGCCGATGGCCAGGTCGCGCACCGGGCGGCGACTGCCAAACCCTCGCGCCGAACAGACGAATAACAACCCGGCCGCCAGTACGAACCCGATGAGGTTGATCAACACCGCCACACCCACCAACCCCGCAGTCACCCAGGCAGCCCCGAGTTTGCCGCCCGGCAGCGCTTTGGCAGACTCGTCCTCATGATCGGCCAGCTCGCGAAAACCTCCGGTGACGGCCTGATAGCACAGCAACAGACCAACCACGCCGAGGAACACCGCTAATGCGTAGGGATAGACGTGAGCGCCGAGAATGACGAACCCCATCTCCTCGGGAAAGCGGTAGGCGCCGAGCGCCAACACTGTACTGATGGCGACCACACCGAGGCCGATCGCCAGTTGCACCGGCAGGATTTTACGAGTCTGGTTCATTTCGCAATCAACCCGACCTCGACCAGCATCGCACGCAGCCGCACGTGTTCTTCGTCGACGAATTTGCCGAACTCATCGCCTGTCAGCACGTTGGGGGCCCATTTATTTTTCTCGACATTAGCTTTCCAGCCGTTGCTTTCGGCAGCGGCGAGCACGGCGTCAGTCACTTCCTTGCGCTGCTCGGGGGTGAGCCCACCCGCACCGTAAACACCCCGCCAGTTGCCGATAATCACGTCGTAGCCACTCTCTTTGAGCGTCGGCGCATCGATGCCGGCAATGCGCTCAGGCGCGCCAATAGCAAGCACCCGGAACTGGCCTTCGCGGATGTATTGACCCAGCTCGGCATAACCACCGGTGATCACCTTGATCTGGCCACCTAGAACCTGAGCAACCACCTCACCCCCACCCGCGAACGCCACATAGTTCACCTTGTTGACGGGGATTCCCATCTTACTGGCCAGATCGGCGATCCCGATGTGATCGATCGAGCCCTTGGAGCCACCGCCCCAGGTGATGCTGGACGGTTTGTCCTTGAAGGCTTTCAGCAAGTCCTCCAGGGTTTTGAACTCGGACTCCTTGCGCACCGCTATCACATTGTATTCGGTAAACAGCCGGGCGATCGGTGTCACGTCCTTCAAGGTAATTTGCGGCTTGTTCTGTTCAATCCCCGCGACCATGATCGCGCCGACCACCAGCAGCGCATTCGGGTCGCCCTTGGTGCTGTTGGCAAATTGCGCCAGCCCGAGCGTACCGCCGGCGCCTCCCTTGTTCTCGAAGGTGACTGATTTTGCAGCTTTTGCCTCGACCAGGGCTTTGCCCAGGTCCCGTGCGGTCTGGTCATAGCCACCACCGACCGAGCCTGGGGCCATGAACTTGACGGTGTCCAGCGCAAACGCCGGCGTAGTAAGCGCAGCAGCGGTGATGGCAACTGCAATGGAGCGGCTGAATCGACGGAACAAGGCGAGCATATGGAGTCTCCCGATATTGTTTTTGTGGGTGCCGATTGAATCTCGCTCAGGAGCAAACCCTGCTCACTGAACATGCGTCTGTGAACAAGCGTAGGCCATGCTTGTGTTTGACGACGCCCTTCGCTCAAGTGAATGCTTTACGAGATCCTTCGGCGGGCGACTTGGGCGGTGGTAAAGCGGCGGGAGCAACAGTTTGCGTGGGATTTTCCAAACGGATCTTGCGGGCGATGGCCACAAACGGCGTGACGATCAGGCTGTAGACCGTCAAGTAACGGTCGTGATCCTGCTCGCCGGTGCCGAAGCGGATGGCTTCCGGCGTCGAGGTGGTGACGTAGAGCGTTCCGAACATCCAGTCCCACAGTGACAGGTTGATACCGAAGTTCTTGTTGATGTGTCGGGGGGCGTCACTGTGGTGAATCTGGTGCTGCGCCGGGCTGTTCAGCACATGCTCGAACACCGGTCCGAACGACAGCCAGACATGGGTATGGCGCAGGTTGGCGGCGAAACCGTTGAGGATCAGCACCAGCCAGGTCACGCCAAACAAGGTGTAACGGCTGATCTCGCCGCCACAGGCGTACCAGAAGACCCCGGCAAAGGCGGCGATGCAGACCGTATTCGTCAGTTTCTCGACAACTTTTTCCACAAAGTGAACCCGGCTGGCGGTGGCCGGCACCAGGACCGGTGCCGAATGATGGACCTTGTGGAATTCCCACAGCCATCGGGTATGAAACGCCCGGTGGCCCCAATAGTTGGCAAAATCCTTGACCAGAAACACCCCCAATCCATACAGCAGCGAGAGTGCGAGATGGTCCTCCACTTGCAGGCGCGCGCCCCACAGGTTGGTCAGGAAACGGACGTAGTCACCGGAGCGCAGGATGTATGGGTCAACGAGACCGACGATGGGCACCACCAGCGCAACTTTCAGGATGGCGCGCACTAAGTAGTAGCGGTAATCCAGCAACGCCGAGCGATGCAAGTGAACCCGAGTCCCGCCGATGAATTGCCCGAAAGAACGCGCATCGGTCAGCCCGCGGGATTTGCGGTAGCGAAACAGGCCGTAGGCCACGCTGTAGGAGGAAAAGAGAAACACCAGACCGAAACGGCCGTTCAAATCGAAGATGCCAAGAAACTGGTCGGTGACCGGCGTAATCACCCACAGAGACAGGTAGTCATAGGCAAGCGCAAGAACGTCCACGAACGGCTGCCCTCCGTAAACGAGAAGAAAGTGTAGATCACGCCGCCCGGAATGGCTGCCCTACGTATAAGCCCCCACCACCCGCTTCACTTTCTCCAGTGCCACGCCAAGCGCGTCCATGTCCACCGAGCCCAATGCCAGGCGGATCGCGTGCGGCACATGCACGGAGGTGGCAAACGGTTCGGCGGTCGATACCGCCACCTGCTCGCGCATCAACGCCATGGCGATCTGGTCGGCCCGTGCGTCTTCCGACAAGGGCAGCCAGATAAAGTAGGAGGATGGATGGCGCACGAAGTGCAGGCCGGCCAGGTGCTGGTCGGCCACGGCCTGGCGGGCCTGTGCGTCTGCACGCTTTTGCGCTTCGAGCTGGCTAACGGTGCCATCATCGATCCACGCACAGGCAATCGCCGTCATCACCCCGGGGGTATTCCAGGTGGTCGCCCTGATCGTGCGCTCCAGTGCGGGCACGGTTTGCAAGGGCGCCGCGACGAATCCAACGCGTAGCCCGGTGGCGACGCTCTTGGAAAACCCTGAAACGTACACCGTTCTTTCGGGGGCCAGTTGCGCGAGCGGTGGCAGTGAATCCTCAGCCAGAAACGCGTAGGCAGCGTCCTCGATGATGTGCAGGTCGTGCTGGCGTGCAATCGCCACCAGGCGTTCACGCTGATCGGCGGCCATCACCCATCCCAGCGGATTGTGCAGCGTCGGCATGGTGTAGACGGCTCGCACCGATCGGCTCCGGCAGAGCTTTTCCAGCGCCTCCAGATCCGGCCCGATGTCGGTCCCAGGAACAGGCACGACTTCCAGATGCAGCGTTTCAGCCAGCACCTTAAACCCTGGATAGGTCAAGGCGTCGGCCGCGATCACATCACCCGGTTGCAGCAACGCCATCAACGCCACCGTCAATCCATGCTGCGCGCCACTGACGAGCAACACCTGCTCGGCCTGTACCGTCAGCCCGCGCGCCTCCAGATGGCGCGCGACCGATGCCCTCTCGTGCAGGCGCCCCGCGTGGGGTTGATAGCGCAGATGGGACTCCAGGTCGCCGGACAACGCGAGTTGACGCAGGGCATTGCGCAGCAGATCGGCCTGCCCCGGCACCGAGGGATAGTTGAAGTTGAGGTCGATCATCCCTGCCGCCACGTTGGGCTGATGAATGCCCAGGCTGGGCGGCAGCGAAGTCTCCCGGACGAAAGTCCCGCGCCCCGTTTCGCCGCTGACCAGGCCCATGGCTTCCAACTCTGCATAGACCCGGCTGGCAGTGACCAAGGCCAAGCCATGGCTGGCGGCGAGCAAACGGTGAGTCGGCAAGCGCGTACCGGGAGGCAAACGCCCCGAGCGGATATCCGCTGCAAAGGCGTCCACCAGCGACTTGTACCGGGAGCGAGGCATAGGGAAATGTATCCATGACAATTTTTTGATTGTATCGATAGTCGGTCATACGATGCGCCTCATGCAACCCGACTGAGTGAATTCAAAATGGAACATACCTCGAAGCTGCAAAACCAGACCATGGAAAAGAACACCAGCGGGCTGATCAACGGGCTCATCGGCGTGCTGATCTTCAGCGGTTCGCTGCCGGCGACTCGGGTGGCCGTCCTGGAATTCGACCCGGTCTTTCTGACCGTCGCCCGAGCCACCATCGCCGGCGTGCTGGCGCTGTGCCTGTTGTGGCTGTTCAAGGAAAAGCGTCCATCGCGCCACCAGATGCTGCCCTTGGTCATCGTCGCGATGGGCGTGGTGGTCGGGTTTCCGCTGCTGACCGCGCTGGCACTCCAATATGTGACGTCCGCGCACTCCATCGTCTTCGTCGGCATGTTGCCGCTCGCGACCGCCGCATTCGGCGTATTGCGCGGTGGCGAGCGTCCCCGACCGGCGTTCTGGTGCTTCTCGGTCCTGGGCAGTTTGCTGGTGGTCGGGTTCGCCGTTTCCCAAGGGCTCACCGCTTCGCCGGCAGGGGACATCCTGATGCTGCTGGCCATCCTTGCCTGCGGCCTCGGTTATGCCGAAGGGGCGAAACTGTCCAAAACCCTGGGCGGCTGGCAGGTGATTTCCTGGGCGCTGGTGTTGTCGCTGCCGGTGGTGGCCCCGCTGACCTGGTGGCTGACGCCCTCTTCGTTCTCGGGCATCAGTGCGCCGGCCTGGTTGAGCCTGGCGTATGTGTCGCTGTTCAGCATGCTGATCGGCTTCGTATTCTGGTATCGCGGCCTGGCCCAAGGGGGGATTGCGGCCGTTGGGCAGCTGCAGCTGCTTCAGCCATTTTTTGGATTGGCGCTGGCGGCCACGTTGCTTCACGAGCACGTCAGCCTCGGCATGCTGGGAGTTACCGTTGCGGTGATTTTGTGTGTGGTGGGTGCGAGGAGGTTTGCGAGGTAAACCGGCGGTGCTCGGCGAAACCGGCCGGTCTTGCGGCCAACAAAAACCCCCAGTGATCGGCTGACCACTGGGGGTTCTTCGCGTTTGAAACGCACGAGTCGCTGGTATGCCACTTCGGGCCCTGATTAACAGCCAAACATCAGTCAGCCACTCACCACCGCAAGCAGCACCTACTTGGGCAGATCAATCTTATCCAACACCCGGTTCGCCGTGATCTCCGCCGTCATGATGCTGTTGGAAATACCCAGCAGCGCGTAGCGCGACTCACCCTCCAGATGATCCACCAACTGATGGACCATCACATCGACCGAGGCCAGCGTCTCGACCAAATACACTGCCAGTGTTTCGGCCGTGGCCTCAGGGTCTACGGAAAACAGGGTGCTGCGGGTTCGCGGGACGGCTTTGATGTCGGCATTCGACGGGAAGTGGAAGTCGAGAGCTCGCTCGGCGGCCTCGTTGAGCTTCTTTGAATCAGATTCGTATGGGGAAACCGGATCGGTGTCCGGCGGGTTTGGTGTGACTTTGAACATGGTGAAACCTCGTTTACTGGTGAAGCTGCCACGTTCGTTTCCAAGCGAAGGGGTGGCAGCTGTACGCGGGTTGGAAAACCAGGGTAAACGAGCCCGGCAGACCTATAAGGTCTCCCACGCACAGCCGCCATAACGCAATGCACATAGTGCGAAAAAATACGTTATGAAGAGGTGCCTTCGTGTCGTTTACCCGTCGAGTTTCCAAGCCCGACCGCTGAGTGTTCAGCGGCACGGAAACGATAGAACCAAGGGCTACGGCACACAAGCCGGCGGATTCTGGCGCAGCCGTAGGCAACGGCGCAAGGATTTGTAGCTTTCAGGAAGTAAACCCGATGACGCTTAAACAAGCGCTCTCAAAACCTGTTGAATGAACGGACGCAACCTCACCACGAGCAACAAAAGTGTACGGCGACTTGCGTCCACCGCTGTACGGGGAAAGCCCCCCGCCGTCCATGATAAAAATACCGCGATCGTTACCGGAGACCTGTCATGGACCTCGCCACGCTTACGCTGTTTCTCCCCGCCTGCTTCGCCCTGAACATGGCGCCAGGCCCGAATAATCTGCTGTCGGTCAGCAACTCGACCCGTTACGGCTACCGCATCTCCTGCGTGGCCGGGATCGGGCGGTTGTTGGCGTTTGCCGGGATGATTGCCCTGGCGTCCGCCGGGTTGGCGGTGGTGCTGCAAACGTCTGAGTTGCTGTTCTACGGCATCAAGATTGTCGGCGCGGCGTATTTGTTTTACCTGGCGTGGCAATTGTGGCGCGCCGATCCGGGGGCCGAGAAACCAGTGACGGGCGCATCGGTTGGGGTATTGGCGTTGGCGCGGCAGGAGTTTCTGGTGGCGGCCGGCAACCCCAAGGCGATCCTGATCTTCACCGCGTTCCTGCCGCAGTTCGTCGACCCGACCCGCTCGGTCACACCGCAATTCGCGCTACTCGGCGCGTTGTTCCTGATGCTCGAATGGATCGCCATCAGCGCCTACGCCTACATGGGCCTGCACATGCGCCGCTGGTTTGCCGAGCCTCGCGGCAAGCGGATATTCAACCGTTGCTGCGCGGGGTTGTTGTCGGCGGCGGCTTCGGTGCTGTTGATGGCGCGCCGTGCGTGAGTACCAGGGTTGACCGGATGCTGCGCAGGTTCAAACTGCGGTGCGGAAATGGCGCAGTCACATCACTGCATACGTTCGACGCAGAACTAGAGGAGCTGGCCCATTGGGACATCTGACAACTGCGGAACGAGCAAGCATCCAGATCGCGCTGGCAGAGGCCTTTGTAGACAGCGTTGTCGACTACGCCTCTATCGCAGAACGAATCCGGGGCTACGACTTAAAGGTCGTTGAAGACATCTTGTACACAGAGGTCGCGCCAGTGTGTTTCAGCAACCTTGAAACGCCCGTCCCTCCTGTCTGGACTGGTTTTAAGGATGAATGGTTGCTAAATGAAATAGCCAAAGAACTAAAAGCGCGAGAAAACAGTTGGCTACGACGTAGCTTCGACTTGTTAAAAGTTACATGGCTTCGCTACAGCTACGGTTACATCTGGAAGGCGCTCATGAAATTTCGTGCTTAACGAGAACGAGGCGATACGCAACATGTGACCGTGGGAGCATTTGACCGGCGATGAAGCCGGCCGGTCTTGCGGCCAACAAAAACCCCCAGTGATCGGCAAACCACCGGGGGGTTTCATCGCGTTTGAAACGCCGCAAGTCGCGGCTATGTCACTTCTGGCCCTGATTAACAGCTAAACATCAGTTAGCCACTCACCACCGCAAGCGGCACCTACTTGGGCAGATCAATCTTATCCAACACCCGGTTCGCGGTGATCTCCGCCGTCATGATGCTGTTGGAAATACCCAGCAGCGCGTAGCGCGACTCACCCTCCAGATGATCCACCAACTGATGGACCATCACATCGACCGAGGCCAGCGTCTCGACCAAATACACTGCCAGTGTTTCGGCCGTGGCCTCAGGGTCTACGGAAAACAGGGTGCTGCGGGTTCGCGGGACGGCTTTGATGTCGGCATTCGACGGGAAGTGGAAGTCGAGCGCGCGTTCGGCGGCTTCGTTGAGTTTTTTGGAATCGGTGGATTCGTAGGGGGAAACGTCGTCCGTTTCCGGGGGATTGGGTGTGGCCTTGAACATGGTGATGCTCCTTGATTAGTGGAGCCGCCACCGTTCGCGGTCAAACGAGTAGAGGTGGCAGCTGTACGCGGGTTGACCGACCGGAAATCAAGGAATCCGGCACACCCGAAGATGTCCCGCGCACAGCCACCGCAAAAAAGCCGAAGCTTTTTTTGGACACTGGTGCGCCTTGATTGAGTCGGACGGTCAAATCCGGACGCTGAATTGGCAGCGACCCGGAAACGATAGAGCCCAGGCCCAAGGCGCACAAGCCGGCGGATTCTGGCGCAGCCGTAGGCAACGGCGCAAGGATTTGTAGCTTTCAGGAAGTAAACCCGATGGCGTTTAAACAAGCGCCCGCAAATTCTGTTGAATGGACGGGCGCGCGCTCACTTTGAGCAATAAAAGGCATGGACGTAGCGATAGCTAATGAGTAGCTATGCTTGGTCTACCGCCGGAATTAATTGAGTAGATTGGGCTTTGCGTCCATTTTCATCGGTTACCCGACTGTCACAACGCCCGGGCTAGTCAGGCTAGACGACCCAACGAGGAAGTTATCTACCAAGCCCGTGAGGGTGTTATCACCCCACTTGAGTTCAATTTAGAGTCAGGCCCAAAGAGGAGTCCGCCATGACCGTAGTCGATCGCCTCAGGTATTTGCGCGTCGTTCTAGTGTTGGCTGGCCTCGCGTGCCTTGCTCTCTACCCACTTATGTTGTTCTGGCCGTCCGGCTGGGCCTGGCACGCCGGTCACTCGGACTACCCGATGATGATCGTTGGCATCTACGCCACACTTGGCGTGTTCTTGATCTTGGCCGCACGAGATCCATTAGCCAATCTGAGCCTAATCTGGTTCACCGTGTGGTCTAGCGCCGTGCACGGCGGAATCATGACCGTCCAGGCGGTCACCCAGCCGGGGCAAATGGGGCACTTGGCTGGTGACGTGCCGGCGCTCTTCATCATGGCGGTTGCCTTGGCCATCTTGACGCGCCGCTCGCAATTGGCCGCTCGGCGCCGGACACACGATGGGGCCTAAGAGCGGGTTTGACTTTCAGGATCGAGACGAAAATCTCGTCTCTACGCAAATTTTTGCGTCTGCTGATCAACCAAGCGCCGTCAGATTTTACGTAGCAACGCAGTCTTCAAGACTGTGCCCGCTTTTTTTCAGCCTGAGGCGTTTTCTACCTGTCACGACTGACCGGCTGGGTCGTCAGCTAACCTCTGTGACCGGCAACTATCGGCCGAGGCTGTGTAAAAACGTTTTTGAGCGCGACAGGTACTCAAAACCGGACTGAAATTCGCGCTTCTACGCGAAATCCACATCTGGCTGACGTGCCGATAAATTTCAGATTTAATGCAGACCCACGCACTTCAATTTTGGCGAAGCGTTTTTACACGCTCTGGGCCAAAAGCGCTCACTAACGCGCACGCTTGTACTTGGGGGGAACACCCGCTTTTGCGTTAGTAAAAAAAATGCACAGCGGGTCAAGTGTGACCTGCCGCGTATTGTCAGCTTTTTGTGTCACTAACGTTTCTTTTATATTTTTCAATAAGATGCTTGTCATTTGCGCTCGCATATAACCGCCTTATGGCGTCGTCCGTAACAGAGGCCTTACTACACTTCGTGCCGTACACCCCATACGGCACGACTGCTTGTTTCTGCTCGAAGCCGCGAAGGATTAGACGTATTATTTCCAAAGCACTCAAATATCTTCCAGCAATCTCGACGAGATCACGCGATTTGATATCTGAGATTATGTATCGGTGAATAACGCGATTTCTCAAATTATAGAGTTCATTCAAACTGTCGAAAGTCTCCAAATCAATTACTTGAAATTTTAAAGCATCTTCGAAGACCTTTCTCTCCATGATACCCTTTTCCCCATCTGCCTGAAAAAGGTATCTAGTTTCGATATCATCCGTCTTTTCCTCAAGCTGCTTTGCAATTACCAGGCTCAATCTTAAATATGCATCTATTTGATTCGCTGCAATCGCAATGATCTCAATACACGCCTCTGCGTCAATTGCTGTGTATAGAAGATCATGTGACGCCGCAAGAGATCCTGTGAATCGATCAAACTTATCGAGGTCAGCAGCCAGCTTACGATCACTCTGTGGCACTATCACAACCGAGTTTAGAATTTGATTCACGATCGCAAGCTGCTCAGCAATCCTTTTGTCGCCTTCAAGGTCCGCATCGTAGATATATTTACCTATCAATGTCTGATCATAATAAGCGCCGAAGAACAGATGTGTGCAAAAGTCGTAATCATCTTCCCTAGACTCCTTCCAGCTTAACTTTCTGACGCCATTTGGATTAGCTTTGGCGATGCTAGGAGCAAGCTCGCTCAACGGATAGCAACTTAGCTGAAAGCAGCCTATGGGATCTTTATAAGGTTGAAATCCGTAAGGCGACCTCTCTTCATAGTCGATAAGACCTGAGTTAAGGTACTGCCAATCGATTGGAACTTTAATTAAAAGTATCCCATTCGGCTCAGTCCAGTGTTTCATATGTGCCTCCCACATCGCATTTTAGTCGTTCCAAAAAACCTAACTTAACAGTTGGGAGGCAGAAATGGCCCGATTCTTTTGGGCACTTGTGCCGCATGACGCTATTTGCCTATGCGTAATCTCTTTAACCAGTTATTCCATGCGCTAGTCACGCGAGAAGGGCAAAAGAGAATCACGACAAAATTTTTTCCGAGAATACGAAGTCATCAACATCGTGTCTACGCTCAATCGTGGGCTGAGCGTTTCAGTCCATTTATGTCCGCTTCTGGCCGATTGCCTGTCGTGAAGGATGAACCGTTTGTCAGGCATACAAGCCATACCCTGCCGCGATGATCAGCGGAGAAACCAGAAGCGTTGCCCAGAATCCAGATTTTGGAACAGCAATGATGCAAATGATCGAGATCATCAGCACATAGATGCCAACAATTTTAAGTAGCGCGAGATCGCCAACGGCTACGGCGTGGATCGCTGTCTGCCCTGCGAGCATAAAAAGCGGCCCCAGCATGGTAAACCAGAGGGCTGCACGCCGATCTTCGTGCGCCCTGAACTGGTCAACGAAGCCAGCATTTACAGCGGCGGCGAATGCTGCTTTGAACTTGAGAATACCGAATGGAATATGGAGCACGCCCAAGGAGAACAGGGTCCATGCGACGATGTTTGACATGTCTTATATGCTCCGTAACGGTAAGGTGGTTTAGAAGTGGTCACGGCAAATGCGACATTGTTCAGGGAGAAACGCAGCATGGATGACGGCAAGGACTGCAGCCCTCGAACGAAGCTATCCATTTGCCATCACCGTGTCCACCGTCCACTTTTGGCCGATTTCTGCCTGTCACGACCGGCTGAAACCGCCCCATAGCCGACATCGGCGGGACTTACGCTTAGCTGAATTGACGCTCATACAGGGTGACCTGCTTAGGAAACAGCTCGCCATAGAGAGGATGTGGAATGCCGAAAATGTTCACTTCGATGCACGGCGGCGAGAGCTCTTCGGAGTAGTCCAAGATGGCCAAGCCCGCACATGGAATTACCAGACCCGCTTCGGTCTGAACAGAAAGATCCAGAACGGTCTGGTCTTGATGGTTCGTGGAGCACTGGTTCTGAATTGCTGCGTACCCATCGGCAGGTTCGAGTTGGCCGAAAGCAACGCCCATAGGGGGATCTCCGTAATCGAGCGCCGAGTAGCCCACTAAAACCAATCCGCTATAAATTGAGAATCGCATCATGAGACTGCCTGTTTTTTGTCATGCATTGAACCTAACCGCGGTATATCACTCGGCTAGTCCTTAAGCGAGGGTGAAGCAGTTGAGCGACCGCAATTGGCCGATTCTGTTGAAAAAGTCGGTGATCCAAAACTGCCTGATCATTGACCGGTGAAATCGCCTTTTTTACACACTGCTACGTGAAATCTGCGTCTGGAAACCTATGCCGAAAGTAAAAATTTCAATCTCGGACGCGTACTTTTCAGCTGCGGAAACCATGGCCGACTTTTTCAACAGCGTCGGCCGAAAGCAGCCCCTCCAGGCATGGAGGCATCAAACTAGGCCCCAGCAACCCCAAGGCGATCCTGATCTTCACCGCATTCCGGCCCCAGTCCGTTGACCCGACCCGCTCGATGACGCCGCAATTTGCACTGCTCGGCGCGTTGTTCCTGATGCTGGAATGGATCGCCATCAGCGCCTGCGCCGCAGGAACGGCATGTATAAGGGAGTTGGCAACCCGGGCGGGCATCCGTATATTCGGATATCCATATATACGAGCTTTCAGCGATGAGCCCACTCCCCTCTCCCACCACCGTTCTCTTCATGTGCACCGCCAACAGCTGCCGCAGCGTGTTGAGCGAAGCGCTGTTCAATCACATGGCACCCGTGGGTTTTACGGCGGTGAGTTCCGGCAGCTTCCCAAGCGGCCGGCTCAATCCTCAAGCCTTGCAAACACTGCACACCCTCGGCATCTCGACCGAAGGCCTCTACAGCAAAGACTCTTCGGCATTCGCCGACTCCCCGCCCGACATCGTCATCACCGTGTGCGACAAAGCCGCCGGGGAAGCCTGCCCGGTGTATTTCGGCCCGGCGATCAAAAGCCACTGGGGACTGGCCGATCCGTCGGACGTGGATGGCAGCGAGCAAGCGATTCAGGCTGCGTTTGACGCCACCGTCAACACGATCAAGCAGCGGTTTGCAGCGTTTTTCGCGCTGGACCTGCAAAGCCTTTCGGACGCTGAATTGAAAATCGAATTGGACCGCATCGGAGCCCTGTGATGAACGACGACCTGCCCAATCTCGATCTGGCGCTGCTGACGCCTTCAACCGAAAGCACCCACAAACCGCGCATCCTGCTGCTTTACGGCTCGACGCGCGAGCGCTCTTTCAGTCGGCTTCTGACCGAGGAAGCCGCACGGATTCTGCGTTTGATGGGCGCCGAAACGGTGATCTTCGATCCCTCTGGCCTCCCGCTCCCCGACGATGCGTCCAGCGACCATCCCAAAGTCCAGCAACTGCGCGAGCGGGTGCTCTGGTCCGAAGGCCAGGTCTGGTGCTCACCGGAACGCCACGGTTCGATGTCGGCGGTGTTCAAGGCGCAAATCGACTGGATCCCGCTGACGATGGGCGCGGTTCGTCCGACCCAAGGCAAAACCCTGGCGGTGATGCAGGTCTGTGGCGGCTCGCAGTCGTTCAACACGGTCAATCAACTGCGTGTGCTGGGCCGCTGGATGCGGATGTTGACCATCCCTAATCAATCATCAGTGCCCAAGGCCTTCATGGAATTCGACGAGGCAGGCCGGATGAAGCCTTCGGCGTATTACGACCGTGTGGTGGACGTGATGGAAGAACTGATGAAATTCACATTGCTGGTGCGTGGCCGCGAGGATTTTCTGGTGGACCGTTATTCGGAACGCAAAGAGAGCGCCGAAGAGCTGTCGAAGCGGGTCAATCAACGTTCGATCTGAGTCAGCGAAATTCCCTGTCGATTTTCCGGTGGAGGCGACGGTCAACGCGTCTTATGCTCAGCCCATGAACCTACAAAACGCTTTGCTTCCGCCCCACGCCGAGATGGTTCGCGCCATGCTCGAACGAGACACCGCCTACGAGGGGGTGTTCTTTACTGCGGTCAAGACCACCGGGATCTTCTGCCGCCCCAGTTGCACGGCGCGCAAGCCCAAGCCGGAGAATGTCGAGTTCTTCGCTCACGCCGATGAGTGCATGTCGGCGGGCTACCGCGCGTGCCTGCGTTGCAAACCGCTGGACGCCGCGGCCATTGCGCCGGACTGGGTGCAGGCGTTGCTCAAGTCGGTCGACAACGATCCCGACCTGCGCTGGACCGATGCCCAGCTCGTGGCCGAGGGCATCGAGCCGCTGAAACTGCGTCGCTGGTTCAAGCAGCATTTCGGCATGACCTTCCACGCCTGGATGCGCACTCGTCGCCTGGGCATGGCGCTGGGCGGTATCAAACAGGGCGATTCCATCGACAACGCGGCGTTCGACTCGGGCTACGAATCCCTGAGCGGTTTTCGCGATGCGTTTCAAAAATCCTTTCACATCACGCCGGGCCGCGTGGCCAACAGTGAGCCGCTGTTGTTCACGCGCCTGACCACGCCGCTGGGGCCGATGATTGCCATGGCCGAACGCCGTGGGCTGGTGTTGCTGGAGTTTCTGGATCGACCGGCGCTCACCCGGGAAGTCGAAGAATTGCAGAACCGTTATGGCTATGCCGTAGCACCGGGGCACAACGCGCATTTGCAGCAGATTGAAGCCGAGCTGGCGCAGTATTTCGCCGGAAAACTCACCGAGTTCACCGTTGCCCTGCACTTGCCCGGCAGCGAATTTGCGCGGCAGGTCTGGGCTGAACTGGCGAAGATCCCCTACGGCCAGACCAGCACCTACGGCACCATCGCCGCGACACTGGGTAAGCCCGGCGCCAGTCGCGCCGTGGGCCTGGCCAACGGGCATAACCGTCTTTCGATTGTGTTGCCCTGCCACCGGGTGATCGGTGCAGACGGCTCGTTGACGGGCTATGGTGGAGGGCAACCACGCAAGGCTTTTTTGCTCCGGCTGGAAAAAGCCGCCGTGCAGGTGACCGAACAACTCGCATTCTGATCCCCTGATTTCTGCAAAGTCATAAGGAAGGACATTCGATGGACACTCAATTTCATCAACTGCACCACGACGGCTTGTTGATTCTGACCAACGTCGCCGACGCCACCGGGGCGCGCATCGTCGAGCAACTGGGCTGCAAAGCCGTGGCCACCAGCAGCGCGGCGGTGGCCTGGGCGCACGGGTATGCGGACGGCAATGCCCTGCCCCTCGAACGCCTGATATCGACCGTGGAATCCATCGCCCGGGTGATCTCGATGCCGTTGACCGTCGACATCGAGGCCGGTTATTCCGATGACCTGACGCGGGTGGCCGAAGTCGTTGATGCGGTGATCGCGGCCGGTGCGGTGGGGATCAATATCGAGGACGGTGCCTCTGCGCCAGAGCTGCTGGTGCGCAAGATCGAAGTCGCCCGGCAGGTGGCCGATCGGCGCCAGGTGAAGCTGTTCATCAATGCCCGCACCGACGTTTACCTCAGGGGCCTGGTGCCTGCCGAAGATCGCGTCGCCGAAACGCTGAAGCGCGCTGCGTTGTATCAGGCGGCGGGGGCTGATGGGCTGTTTGCGGCGGGCGTCACGGCGGAGTATGAGATCGCTGCGCTGTGCCAGGGCACACCGTTGCCGGTGAACGTGCTCGGGCTGCCAGGATTGCCGTCGCCTGAAGCGCTGCAAGCGCTCGGCGTGCGGCGCCTGAGTGCCGGTTCGGGCATCGCCGAGTTTCTTTATGGTGCGATGGCGTGCCTGGCCAAAGGTTTCCTGGAGACCGGCAAGCTCGACAGCAGCCACCTCAAGGCCTTCACGTATGGGGAAATCAATGCCCTGCTGAAACCTGCCGGGAACACTTGATCGTCATGCCCGATCCCTACCTGCCCGCGACCGAGTTTCTATCTTCCATCGATGACGACTGGCGGCGCCACATCGCCGCCGTTGGCCCCTGCCTGCATGAGCCCCACGCAGCTCGCGATCCTTATGAATCGCTGGTGCGGGCGATTGCCTATCAGCAACTGCACGCCAAGGCCGGGGATGCGATTGTCGGCCGGCTGCTGGCGTTGTTTCCGTCGACGACATTTCCAAGGCCTGAGCAGATTCTGGCGACCGGCTTTGATCCACTGCGCAGTTGCGGGTTTTCCGCGGGCAAGATCGCGACCATTCAAGGGATTGCGCAGGCGGCTCTGGACGGTGTGGTGCCGGATTACGCCACGGCACTGGCGATGGACGATGAGACGCTGATCGAGCGGTTAATCACCTTGCGCGGGGTTGGGCGCTGGACGGTCGAGATGCTGCTGATCTACAGCCTGGATCGCCCGGATATTTTGCCGGCGGATGACTTCGGGGTGCGTGAGGGGTATCGCCGGTTGAAGGGCCTGGAGGTGCAACCGACGCGTAAGCAGATGGTTGAGATTGGCTTGGCGTGGCGTCCGTATCGGACGGTGGCTTCGTGGTATTTGTGGCGGATGACCGGCAAGTAGACGGCGTTATCGTTCATCGCGGGCAAGCTCGCTCCCACAAGGTTTTTTGTGTACGAGCATCTGTTGCCCGACTCATAACCTGTGGGAGCGGGCTTGCCCGCGATGACGATTGCCCATTCACTGCATCACTCAAAGCCGCTCACAACCCGGATTTCAACCGACTAAACGCCCGAATCAGCGCGCGGTTGAACGCCTTGCCATTGTCATTCTTGCTATACAACGAGGCTCTCACCTGCGCCGACGGATACGTCCCCGGATCATTACGAATCGCCGGATCAATCAACCCGTCCGCCGCCGTAATCGCATTGGCGTAGTGAATGGTGTCGGTGATCGGCGCAATCACTTCGGGGGTCATCAGGTAGTCCATCAACGCCAGCCCGGCCTCGGGGTGCGGTGCATCCTTGGGAATGACCATGGCATCAAACCAGATCAACGTGCCCTCCTTCGGGATCCGGTAACTGAGCTTGAACGGTTTGTTCGCCGCCTCGGCCTGCCCGGCCGCGATGGCCACGTTGCCGTTCCACGACATCGCCACGCAGGTATTGCCGTTGGCCAGGTCGCTGATGTTCAGGTCATTGTCGAAGTAGCGGATGTAGGGCCTGATCTTCGCCAATTGTTGCTCGGCCAGTTTCAGGTCATCGAGGTTCTGGCGGTTGATGTCCAGGCCCATGTACTTCATGACTGCGGCAAACACCTCGTTCGGATCATTGAGCAGGCTGACCCCGCAATCGGCAAATTTCGACACCACCGCCGGGTCGAACAGCATCGCCCAACTGTCCCGAGGTGCGTCGGGCAAACGCTGTTTGATCGCCTCTTCCTGATAGCCGACGCCGGTGGTGCCCCAAGCGTAGATCCCGGCGTAACGATTGCCCGGATCGAACGCCGCCATGTGCTGGCGGAACTCCTCGCCGACACCGGCAAAGTGCGGCAGCCGTTGCAGGTTCAGTGTTTGAATCGCCCCGCTCTGGATCGCCCGGGACAGGTGCTGCCCCGCCGTCAGCACCAGGTCATACCCGCTGCGGCCGGTCAGCAGTTTGGTCTCGACGGTTTCCAGCGAGTCGAAGTGATCGGCCACCACCTGAATGCCGGTTTTCTTCTCGAAATTGGTCAGGGTATCCGGGGCCAGGTACTCGCCCCAGATGTACAGGTTCACCACCGGTTTCGCGGTGTCTGCGGCCTGCACACACAAGGGTGCAAGCACCAGCAATACTGCTTGAGTCAGTTTGTGCAGGCCCATATTTAAACTCCCTTCCTGTTACTGGCGGGGGCGGCGTATTGCGGCATGGTGATGCAGGCGACGTTGCCGCCACCGAGGAGGATCTCCCGGGAGTTTTCGATGCCGACGATTTTGTGCTGCGGGAACAATTCCGCCAGGGTTGCCTGCGCCGCCTGATCGTTGCGATCACCAAACAGCGGCACCACGATCGAGCTGTTGCCGGCGTAGTAGTTGATGTACGACGCACAGATTTGAGTCCCGGCCTGACGGGTATGGGTGCTGTCTTGCTGGTCCAGGCCTTCGGCTTCTTCAGCGGTCCATTCCAGCACATCCGGTTGCGGCAGCTTGTGCACGATCAACTCGCGACCACGGCTGTCACGGGTGCTGCGCAGAATGTCGTAGGCCTCTTGATAGATCTCCCACTGCGGGTCATCTCGATTGTCGGTCCATTGCAGCACCACTTCGCCGGGGCGCACGAAACAAGCGAGATCGTCGACGTGGCCGTCGGTTTCGTCGAACTTGCAACCCCGTGGCAGCCAGATGATTTGCTCGGCGCCGAGGTAATCGGTCAGGCGGAGAGTGACTTCATCCTTACCGAGATGCTGGTTGCGATTGCGGTTGAGCAGGCATTGCTCGGTGGTGAGGATGCTGCCCTGGCCGTCGCTCTGGATCCCGCCCAGTTCGGCAATCAACGGCGCGCGATAACGGTCGAAACGCTCTATTTCGAGGATCTTGCTGGCGATCTGATCGTCTTTGTCCCACGGGTAGTACAAGCCGCCGTCGAGACCGCCATAGGCGTTGAACTCGAAGTCGACGCCGCGCACTTCACCGCTGTCGTCGTTGACCACAAAGCACGGGCCACTGTCGCGGAACCAGGTGTCGTTGCAGGTCATTTCCACCACCCGGACCTGAGGCGGCAACTGGCGGCGGGCGGTGGCGAATTGCGCGGCGGAAGCACACACCGTCACGGGTTCACTCTGGGCAATGGCGGTGACGATTTGCACCCAGACTTTCTGCGCAGGCTTGGCCCCGTTGCGCCAGACGTCGGTACGTTCCGGCCAGCCGAGCCAGCAACCGGCCTTGGTTTCGAATTCGCCGGGCAGGCGGAAGCCGTCGAGTTTCGGGGTGGAATCGAGCAAACGTGCCATGGTCAGACCTCATCAGCGGGGATTGGAATGACCACAGGCTAAGGTCGTCAGCGCCCTCCTCGCCAACGATGATTATTTCGGAATACTTGAATTCAACTCATCAATCGATCAGCTGATCGTTGAACCATTCCAGCATCTGCGCCACGGCCGGACGCTCCAGGCGCACTCGCTCGCACACCAGCGCATATTGCCCGAGCGCGGTCATGCTGGCGGTGAACGGCCGGACCAGACGACCGCTGAGCAAGTCTTCCTGAGCCGTCAGATTGTCGCCCATGGCCACGCCCTGCCCTTGCGCCGCCGCTTCGAGCGCCAGGCCCGCGTGGGCGAAATACAGTTGCCGCTCGGGACGCTGATCGCCGGCATGACTGGTGAGCCACGCGGTCCAGGTCTTGCCGTCCTGATCGTCGTGGAGCAGGCAATGGCGCGTCAGGTCTTTCGGGGTTTTCAGAGTGCCCTGGTTGAACAGGCCGGGGCTGCACACCGGGAAGAATTGCAGCGCCGGCAAGGGTCGGACGAAGTACGCGCTGCTGTCGACCGGGCCCGTGCCGTAAGTGATTGCCAGGTCGATGTCTTCCCCCGGCGCCGTGGCGTCAATCGGTTGTTCGTAAAGGTGCAGGGTGATGTGCGGATAGCGCGCGTAGAAGTCCGTGAGCCGACTCATCAGCCACTTTTGCGCCAGCTCGGCGGTGACCGCCAGGCGCAACACCGCCAGTGACGACGGGTCGCGCAATTCATCGCAGGCTTCGCCGATCAGTTCGAAGGCGTGCTGCAGGCTTTGCATCAAACGGCCCGCGGCCATGGTCGGGCGGATTTGCCGGCCTTCGCGAATGAACAAAGAGACGCCCAAGTGCTCTTCGAGCTGGCGGATCTGATGGCTGACGGCGCTGTCGGTGACGCACAGCTCGGCGGCGGCCCGACCGAAATGGGCGTGGCGGGCAGCGCATTCGAAGGTTCTGAGTGCTGCTAGTGAAGGCAGTCGTCGCATGAATTCAGCCCCGGTGGTGAAGGCGACCATGCTGCCTTGGCCATGGGTGGGCGTCCAGTGAGACCGCTTTATCGTTCATCGCGGGCAAGCCCGGCTCCCACAGGGTCTTCTGTGAATACAAGTTTTGTATACGACAACAATCCTTGTGGGAGCGGGCTTGCCCGCGATGAGGCCAGCACATTCACCAAAAATCCTGCACTCCATCACCCGCCCTTATCCACCATGACATCCCTCAAAACCCGGCGCATGTTGGTGTCTCAACCGGAGGGATTCGCCATGCTCGACGCACTCAAACACATCAATTCAACCTCAGCCTTCAACCGCTGGGCCGGCTTCGAAGTGACCGCAGCCGCAAACGGTGAAGCCGAGCTGACCCTGGCTTTTCGCGAGGCTGACATGGCGCAATATGCCGGTTTCCTGCACGCCGGCCTGATTGGCGCGCTGCTCGACACGGCCTGCGGATTCGCCGCCGGGACGGTCGCTGGCAACGTGCTGGCTTCGCACTTTTCAGTCAACTGCCTGGCACCCGCCGTCGGTGAAGTGTTCATCGCGAGGGGCCGGGTGGTAAAAGCTGGCAAGAAGCAGGTGTTCGCCCGCGCCGAGTTGTTCGCGCAAACCGGCGACCAGCTGAAACTAGTGGCGACCGGCGATGCGATTCTGGTGCCGGTTGACGTTCGCTGACGGTCTAGGCTGTCAGGGATAAACCAACCCTCGTCGGAGGTTCCCATGCAGCTCGAAGGTGCCTGCCATTGCGGCGCTGTGTCGTTCAGTTTGAACAGCGCCCACCCCTACCCGTATCAGCGTTGCTACTGCTCGATCTGCCGCAAGACCCAAGGCGGTGGCGGTTATGCAATCAACCTCGGCGGCGATGCCCAGAGCCTGAAAGTTCGCGGCCGCAAGCACATCGCGATTTATCACGCACGACTCAAGGACGAAGGCGACAAACGTGCCCACAGCAGCAGCGCCGAACGGCATTTCTGCAGCCTTTGCGGGTCAGGGTTGTGGCTGTTCAGCCCTGAGTGGCCTGAGCTGATCCATCCGTTTGCCTCGGCCATCGACACGCCATTGCCGGTGCCACCGGAACACACGCACTTGATGCTCGGCTCCAAGGCGCCGTGGGTGGAAGTTGATGCGCATCCTGCAGACCAGCAATTCGACGTCTACCCCGAGGAGTCCATCGCCCAATGGCATGAACGCCTGGGTTTGAGCCGCTAAAGCCGCTTCACAGTCTTTGACAGTTTCCCGACAAAGCTCTCAAAGATTGCCGGCCGGCAGCCGCCTAGCATGGGCGCATCCAACCTCCCCTCGGGTGCTCCCATGTTACGTTCGCTGTGTCTGTCGTTGACTTCGTTTTGCCTGCTGCTTCCCGCCGACTCATTACGCGCTGAAGACTGGCAATACACCTTGCGCGCCGGTGCCGCCAGCGTGCCGCGTTACAGCGGCAGCGACGAGCGCGTGGTGGCGCCGCTGCTGGGCGCCAAGGTGGTCAGCCCCTATGGCCTCTTTCTGGACACGGAAAAGGGATTGGGCTGGGCGTTTGATGAAGACGACTTCGGCCTGAGCGTGTACATCGGCGCAAGCGATGTGCGCAAGGATCGCAAGACCGGTTTCAAAGGCTCGGACGAGCTCAGCGGCATGGGTTCGATCAAGGCGCGGCCGGCGCTGGGTCTGGACGGCACTTACCACATGGGCCCGATCATTCTCGGTGCCAGTTTTGAGCATGCGCTGGAAAAGGACGATGACGATCACGATACCGGCTCGGCCTGGAATCGCCTGAAGCTGAGCATCAGCGCACCGTTTTATCAGGGTGACTACGGCAAGCTCGTGGGCAGTCTGAACAGTCAGTTTGGTGACAGTCATTACGTGCGCACCTGGTATGGAGTCAGCGCCGCCCAGGCTTCGCGCAGCCAGTTCAGGGCGCATGACACTCATGGCGGGCTGGTGAGTCGCGGGGCGGAGTTGACCTGGTTGATGCCGATTGATGATCAGTGGAGTGTGTCGACGATGCTGGCCGTGCAGTATCTGGCGGGTGATGCGGCGGACAGCCCGATTGTCGAGCGGCGGATGCAGGCATCTCTGGCTGGGCAGCTTGTGTACACCTTCTGACAATGCGGTGTTGCTGAGGGCCTCTTCGCGGGCAAGCCCGCTCCCACAGGACCGAGTCGTATACAAATTATGTTTACGACATAAAAACTGTGGGAGCGTGGCTTGCCCGCGATGGGGCCCGCGAGAAACACATCATTAATCCTGATGCGCCCACGTCATGCGAAACGACGCCCCACCCCAAGGCGAATCCCCGACTTCCACCTGCCCGCCATGGGATTGCGATACCCGCCGCACCAATGCCAGCCCCAAACCAAACCCGCCCGTGCGGCGATCACGGCTGGCGTCGAGGCGCGAGAACGGTTCGAAGATTTTCTCGCGCCCGTCCACCGGCACACCCGGCCCATCATCGTTGACTCGCACTTCGTAGCGATCACCGGTACGGACCAACGACACCTCCACCCGCTCATCGGCATAGCGAATGGCATTGCGCAGCAGGTTGATCACCGCCCGGGCCATGAACCGCGGTTCGATACGAACCTCGTCGACCTGACACTCGACAATCAACAACTGCACCCCGGCAGCCTCGGCCTCCAGGGCCACGCTGCCGACCACGCTGTCCAGCCAACTGTTGGCCTGGATGTTTTCCCGGGTGATGACCGTGGCGCCGCGCTCAAGGCTGGCGTAGGTCAGCAGTTCAGAAACCATTTCCTCGAGTTCCCCTAGGTCGGCGTACATGTCGGCAATCAGTTCGCGGTTCTGGGTCGGATCGGGTTGTTGCTTGAGCTGATCGAGTTCGAATGACAACCGGGCAATCGGCGTGCGCAACTCGTGGGACACCGCGTTGGTCAGTTCGCGCTGATTGGCGATCAAGCCTTCGATGCGCGCCGCCATCAGGTTGAAGTGCCCGGACAGGTCACGAATGTTCGAGCGTTTGGACAGCTGGATCCGCGACGACAGGTCGTTATCGCCAAAACGTTCGGCCGCCAGCCGCAGTTTCTCCAGGTCTCGCCAATGCGGGCGGACCCAGAACATCAACACGAAACCGATCATCACCGCGATCATCAGATACGCCGCGGCAATGTAGAACGGCATCAGGCTGGGCTCGGCCGGCAGCTTGATGCTGAGCAACTGCGAACCCTCGTCAATGCGTGAAATGAACTGCGTGTACTTGTCGCGAATCACCAGCAGCCCTTGGGCCAACTCGGCTTTTTCCTGATCGGTCAGGGACAGTTGACTGCTCTCGACCAGCGTCAGGCCCAAGCCATAGTGCGGGCGCACCGCTTCCAGTTCGCGCTCCCGGTCCGAGCTGTCCAGATCGCGTAACTGCTCGGCCAGCGACCAGGCCTGGCCACGCACCGCCTCGCGGTTGTAGCTCTGCATCTGACCATCGAGAAGTGCATCGAACGTGCGCTCGACCGTTTGCAACCCCAGTACCAGGCCGACTGTCATCACCAGAAACAGCCCAAGAAATAACCGCAGCATTTACAGCTCCCACGCAAACGGATTGAACAAGTAACCCTTGCCCCAGATGGTCTTGATGCACACCGGTTCGCGCGGGTTGTCCTTGAGCTTGCCGCGCAACTTGCTGATGTAGACGTCGACACTGCGGTTGAGGCCATCAAACGCAATACCGCGCATGCGGTTGAGGATGTCGTCGCGGGACAGAATCTTGCCGGCGGCACTGGCCAGCAACCACAGCAGTTCGAATTCCATGGTGGTCATTTCGATGACCTCCCCCGCCAACCGCACTTCGCGACAGCTGCGGTCGATGCTCAGGTTGCCGAACTCCAGGGCGCTGCACACGCTGCTGTCCGGCGCCTGACGCCGTTGCAACGCACGCAGGCGGGCCAGCAGCACTGGCGGTTTGATCGGTTTGATCACGTAGTCGTCGGCACCGGACTCCAGGCCGAGGATGTGATCGAGGTCATCTTCCTTGGCGGTCAGGATGACGATCGGCGTGTCGGACACGCTGCGGATCTCGCGGCACACGTGCAGGCCACTCTGCCCCGGCAGCATCAGGTCGAGCACGACGATTTTAGGTTTGAATTCGAGGAACGCGGCCAACGCGAGGTCGCCGCGGTGAACCTGGCGGACCTCGAAACCATGTTGGGACAGGAAATGCGCGATCAGCCCGGCGAGCTTCTCGTCGTCTTCCACCAGCAATACTTTGCCAAAACCCAGGTTATCCATAACGACCGTCTGCCAACCCTTGTGTGAAGTGGGGCGGCATTATGGCGCCAATCGGTGACGGGACGGTGATGACGGGCAGCAAAAACCGGCCTCGGGGGCCGGTTTTCAGTGATCTTTCATACTCTTAAGAGTTTTTAACAATTCAGTCGCAAAAGATTGCAACGTGCGGACGGCGGATCACGCCGCTGCCGGGACACCGCTGTGAAAACGGAACTCCACGTCCGGCGACTCGATCAATTCCTGCTCGGCGGCGCGGACCCGGTCAATGACCTGGGTAATGTCCTTGGCGTCGCCGTACTGGTAAGCCAGTTTCAGGTAACCCTGGAAATGCCGCGCTTCGCTTTTCAGCAAGCCGAAATAGAACTTGCCCAGTTCTTCGTCCAGATGCGGCACCAGCGCCTCGAAACGCTCGCAGCTGCGGGCTTCGATAAACGCGCCGACCACCAGCGTGTCCACCAGCTTGACCGGCTCGTGGCTGCGCACCACTTTGCGCAGGCCTGAGGCGTAACGCCCGGCAGACAGCTGACGCAATTCGATCTTGCGCTTTTTCATCAGGCGCATGACCTGCTCGTGGTGCACCAGCTCTTCCCGGGCCAGACGCGACATCAGGTTGATCAGGTCGACATGGGAGTGATACTTGGCAATCAGGCTCAACGCCGTGCTGGCCGCCTTGAACTCACAGTTCTTGTGGTCGATCAGCAAGGTTTCCTGATCGGCAAGCGCGGCCTGGACCCAGCCATCGGGGGTGCGGCAGCCGAGGAACTCGTGAATTTCGGGAAGGATCATGGGGCTCACGGAATAAAAGGTCTGAATCGAAGGGCGCCGATTATACCGGCCTGCCGCCAGACCACCAGTCGCCGCCGTTGATATGCATCAAGTACCGGGTTGGCGGCGAACAACTATAGTTGTCCAACGCAGTATTTTTTACCTTCCTGGAGATCCCGATCATGCAAGCCATTCGCAGCATCCTGGTGGTCATCGAACCCGAACACTCGGAAAGCCTGGCGCTCAAACGGGCCAAACTGATCGCTGGCGTGACCCAGGCTCATCTGCATCTGCTGGTGTGCGATCGCAAGCATGACCATAGCGGCATGTTGGGCGTGCTCAAGGCGGCGCTGCTGGAGGACGGTTATAGCGTTACCACCGAGCAGGCCTGGAATGAGAGCCTGCACGAAACAATCATCGATGTGCAGCAGGCGGAAGGCTGCGGGCTGGTGATCAAACAGCATTACCCCGACAGCCCGTTGAAAAAAGCCCTGCTGACCCCGGCGGACTGGAAACTGCTGCGTTATTGCCCGACGCCGGTGCTGCTCGTCAAAACCTCGAAACCGTGGACCGGCGGGGTCATTCTCGCGGCCATTGACGTCGGCAATACCGATGGCGAGCACCGCACGTTGCACGCCACGATCGTCGATCACGGTTACGACATCGCCAGCCTCGCCAAGGCCCATCTGCACGTGGTCAGTGCCCATCCGTCACCGATGCTGTCGGCGGCCGACCCGACGCTGCAGCTCAGCGAAACCATCGAGGCGCGCTATCGCGAGCAGTGCAGATCGTTTCAGGCCGAGTTCGATATCGATGATGACCACCTGCACATCGAGGAAGGTCCGGCGGATGTGTTGATTCCGTTCATGGTGCACAAGCTTCAGGCGGCGGTGACGGTGATAGGTACCGTGGCACGGAGCGGGTTGTCCGGGGCGTTGATCGGGAATACGGCGGAGGTGGTGCTGGATGCGGTGGAGAGCGATGTGCTGGTGCTGAAGCCGGATACGATCATGGATCATCTGGAGGAGATTGTGACTCAGCATTGAGATGGGCGGTGCCTGGTAGATCGCCTTCGCGGGCAAGCCACGCTCCCACAGTTTTTTGTCGATCACAACCATCGTGCAAGACACAAACCCTGTGGGAGCGTGGCTTGCCCGCGATGCTTTTCAGCCACCGAACGCATCCCGGAGGAAACCGGGCGCAATGTAGCGCTGATAATGCGCCTCAGAGAGCAAAAAGAATTCCCGATCAATGGCGTCACGCAATTCCGGCAGGTTCCAGTCGCGAAACTCCGGCATCAACACCATCCCGTAGGCTTCCAGATTGTTGATCACCCGCGCACCACGGGCGATCAGCTGATAAGCCCAGCAATACTCGGATTGATGCGGCACAAAGCGGATCTTGCGCTGCTCCAGTTGCAAGCGCAGGCGCTGGGGATCGAAGATTTCCAGCTTGCTGGCCATCACTTGGGACAACAGCTGCTCAAGACGCAGCCACACCGCGCGCTTTTCCTCCTCGTTGTAACCATTCCAGTTGATCACTTCATGGTGGAAACGCTTGCAGCCACGGCACACCAGATCACCGTAAACAGTGGAGCAGAGGCCGACGCAGGGGGTCTTGATGGTCTGATTGGGCATAGGTCAGGGGAACACGGGAAAGCAGAACAGGCCGGCATGTTAGCCCTTTGTCTAACATTGATCACCCCTCAATCTTGAGGGGCTAACTTACCTTTATATTTTTTTTGCCGTAGAATCAGCCAGCCTTTTAAGGCGCCAATGTCCGTTAGAAGCTGTTTTCAAAGCGTCACGAGCACAGTCGTTCCTTCAGAGCGGAGTTGGCGATGGGTTTTTCCAGCGGGGAAAAGCCCAACGCCAACCCTCATCAGCTCCCCGTTCTGCAGGCGTAAAACTTTGAAAGCAGCTTCTGTAAGGAATTGCCGGTAATTCTGGCTAAGTGGCCCACAACGCCACGCAGCGCATGAGTACGGCAATTTCGGGATGAGCGTCCCGGACACCCATTTGGGACCACTGATGAGGGTAATAACTGTGCTTGAAGCCTACCGCAAACATATCGAAGAGCGTGCAGCACTGGGTATCGTTCCCCAGCCGCTAAACGCCGAACAAACTGCAGGCCTGGTCGAGCTGCTGAAGAATCCCCCGGCTGGCGAAGAAGCTTTCCTCGTTGACCTGATCACCAATCGCATTCCACCAGGTGTGGACGAAGCCGCCTATGTAAAGGCCGGTTTCCTGTCTGCCCTCGCCAAAGGCGAAGCAACCTCCCCTCTGATCGACAAGAAACGCGCTGTTGAACTGCTCGGCACCATGCAAGGCGGCTACAACATCGTGACCCTGGTTGACCTGCTCGACAGCGCCGAACTGGCCCCAGTCGCTGCCGCTCAACTCAAGCACACCTTGCTGATGTTCGATGCATTCCACGACGTCGCGGAAAAAGCCAAGAACGGCAACGAACACGCCAAAGGCGTGCTTCAGTCGTGGGCTGACGGCGAGTGGTTCAAGAACCGTCCTGTGCTGGCCGACAAGATCAGCCTGCGCGTGTTCAAGGTCACCGGCGAAACCAACACCGACGACCTGTCCCCTGCTCCGGACGCCTGGTCCCGCCCGGACATCCCGCTGCACGCCCTCGCCATGCTGAAAATGGCCCGTGAAGGCATCGTGCCTGACGTCCAGGGCGTCACCGGTCCGATGAAGCAGATCGAAGAAATGCGCGGTCAAGGCTTCCCGATCGCCTACGTCGGTGACGTGGTCGGTACCGGTTCGTCGCGTAAATCCGCCACCAACTCGGTACTGTGGTTCTTCGGCGACGACGTTCCTAACGTGCCGAACAAGCGTGCTGGCGGTTTCTGCTTCGGCAGCAAGATCGCTCCAATCTTCTACAACACCATGGAAGATGCTGGCGCACTGCCAATCGAGTTCGACGTTACCAACATGCACATGGGCGACGTGATCGACCTGTACCCGCATGCTGGCAAAGTCTGCAAACACGGCACCGACGAAGTCCTGACCACCTTCGAAATGAAGACTCCGGTTCTGTTGGACGAAGTTCGTGCTGGCGGCCGTATCCCGCTGATCATCGGCCGCGGCCTGACCGACAAGGCTCGCGCCGAACTGGGCCTGGGCCCTACCGACCTGTTCAAGCTGCCTGAAGCACCTGTCGACACCGGCAAAGGCTTCACCCTGGCACAGAAAATGGTCGGCAAGGCGTGCGGTCTGCCAGAAGGCAAAGGCGTTCGTCCTGGCACCTACTGCGAACCGAAGATGACCACCGTCGGTTCTCAGGACACCACCGGTCCTATGACCCGTGACGAACTGAAAGACCTGGCGTGCCTGGGCTTCTCGACCGATCTGGTGATGCAGTCTTTCTGCCACACCGCGGCCTATCCAAAGCCGATCGACGTGACCACCCACCACACCCTGCCAGACTTCATCATGACCCGCGGCGGCGTTTCCCTGCGCCCGGGCGACGGCATCATCCACAGCTGGCTGAACCGCATGCTGCTGCCGGACACCGTCGGTACCGGTGGTGACTCCCACACCCGCTTCCCGATGGGCATTTCGTTCCCGGCCGGTTCTGGCCTGGTAGCGTTCGCCGCCGCCACTGGCGTTATGCCGCTGGACATGCCGGAATCGATCCTGGTGCGCTTCAAAGGCAAAATGCAACCGGGCGTTACCCTGCGTGACCTGGTTCACGCCATTCCTTACTTCGCGATTCAGGCTGGCCTGCTGACCGTCGAGAAGAAAGGCAAGAAGAACGCCTTCTCCGGCCGCATCCTGGAAATCGAAGGCCTGGACAACCTGAGCATCGAGCAGGCTTTCGAGCTGTCCGACGCCTCGGCTGAACGTTCGGCTGCCGGTTGCACCATCAAGCTGTCGAAAGACTCCATCACCGAGTACCTGAACTCCAACATCACCCTGCTGCGCTGGATGATCGGCGAAGGCTACGGCGATGCGCGTACCCTGGAACGTCGTGCTCAAGCGATGGAAGCCTGGGTTGCCAACCCTGAGCTGATGGTTGCCGATGCTGACGCGGAATACGCTGAAATCATCGAAATCGACCTGGCCGACATCAAAGAGCCTGTGCTCTGCGCGCCAAACGATCCGGACGACGCCCGTCTGCTGTCCAGCGTTGCTGGCGAGAAGATCGACGAAGTGTTCATCGGTTCGTGCATGACCAACATCGGTCACTTCCGCGCTGCCGGTAAACTGCTAGATCAGGTCAAAGGTCAGCTTCCAACCCGTCTGTGGCTGTCGCCGCCGACCAAAATGGACGCTCACCAGCTGACCGAAGAAGGCTACTACGGCATCTACGGCAAGGCCGGCGCACGCATGGAAATGCCAGGCTGCTCGCTGTGCATGGGTAACCAGGCACGTGTAGAGCCGAACTCCACCGTGGTGTCGACGTCGACCCGTAACTTCCCGAACCGTCTGGGTGACGGCGCGAACGTCTACCTGGCCTCGGCCGAGCTGGCGTCTGTTGCTTCCATCCTGGGTCGCCTGCCGACCGTCGAGGAGTACATGGAATACGCTGGCAAGATCGACAGCATGGCGGCTGATGTTTACCGCTACCTGTCCTTCGACCAGATCGCCGAGTTCCGTGAAGCTGCTGCGAACGCCAACATCCCGGTCGTTCAAGCCTAACGCTGCAACGCAATAAAAAACGCCGCCCATCGTGAGATGAGCGGCGTTTTTTTATGCCAGCCGGTTTGTGCCCCCCCCTGTGGGAGCGAGCTTGCTCGCCCCCACAGAGTTAAGTGGATGGATTGAGGGCTTGTTGCACCGCACCGTCGACGCTCAAGCCACTGAGCATCACCTGCTCCAGTTCCTGCGTCGGTAACGTCGCGAGCACCGCTTTGGCTTCGTGCTTGAGCCGCGCCAGGATCAACAGCATGTCCAGCGCTCGCACCTGCAAAAAGAACGCTTCCAGCGCTTCGATGCTGGTGCCGTCCAGGTCGGGGGATTCTTCCAGGCTGAGTATGATCGTATGCACCGGCGGCTCCGCGTGCCGGGCCAGATGCAGTGCGCCGCCCAGAATGCGCTCCACGTTAGCGAAAAACAGCGCCTCGCTGGGCCTCACGATCAGCACGCCGGGGATTGCCCGGGCATCGGGATGGCGTTGCAGGTCGACATAATCATGGCCGTCACCCATTTGCCCCAACACTTGAATATCTGCCGAAGACATCTGTTTGAGCATCAGCACCACGCTGATCACCACCGCCACCAGCAAGCCGTCCAGCACGCCAAGCACCAACACCGCAGCCACCGCGCAGATCACCAGCAAGCGGTCGCGACGCCAGATGAAATACCGACCCAATGGCTGCAGGCTCAAGCCGCGCGCCAGTGCATGAATGACGATGGCGGCCAGCACCGGTTCGGGCGTCAAGGCAATCCAGGGCAGCACGGTCAAGACAATCAGCAACACCACCCCCGCCGCTACCGCACCGGCCAGGCGTGAACCGGCACCGGCCGCCTCATTGGCCGACGTCGCGGAGTAACCGGCGCCCGTCGGCATGCCGTGGAACAAGCCTGACAGCAGATTGGCCGCACCGAGGGCCAGCAAATCGCGGTTCGAGGAAACCCGGTCACCATGCTTGAGTGCAAACGAGGTAATCGATCCATAGGATTCGGCATACAGGATCATCACCATGGCAAACGCCAATTCCCCCAGGTGCAGCCAGTCAGCAAACGGCAGCACCGGCAGGCGGGGCACTTCCAGGCTCAGGTCGATCACACCGATCAGCTTCACCCCATATGCCGGCAGGTTCAGCCATTGCCCGGCGGCAATGCCGAGTGCCACCACCAGCAGGCCTCCCGGTAATCGCCGAAAACGTGCGCACACCCACAACACCAGCAGCGACACCGCTGCGACCAGCAAGCCAACCCGATTCCACTGCGGCCATTGCTCCAGCAATTGCGGCAGGAAACGGATCAGGTTGCCGTTGCTCAAGTGCACGTCAACGATGCTCGCCACTTGCTTGAGGATGATGGTCACGGCCAGCCCGAATGCGAAGCCGCGCAGTACCGGTTTGGCGATAAATGACGTCACGCTGCCGAGTTTGAACAGCCCGGCCAACAGGAAGAAACCACCGGTCACCAGCACCAGGCCGATCGCCAGGGTCATGCGCAGGCCTGAATCACCGTTGGCCAGCGTGGCGGTGGCGGCGGCCAGCACCGCTGCCGAGGAAGAGGTCGCGGAAACAATGGCGAAACGGCTGGTGCCGAACAGTCCGTAGCACAACAACCCGGCAAACAGCGCAATCACCCCGGCCTGGGGCGGCAGCGCCGCAATGCTGGAATAGGCAACGGCCTCGGGCAACAACAAACCGGCAATCGACACACCGGCCACAACGTCGAGCCAGCGGTTTGGCGTATCGGCACGGGGTTGCACCGATGCGCCGTGGGCATCTGCCATAAAGCGTCTCCAGACAAAGGGGCAATCCTGCGGCAAACGGTCTACGACGCGCTGATGCAGCCGCAAGCTTAGCCGCTAATCCCGGGGAACGGCTGCGCTGTGTCAGGTGTGTGCGTTCTGCTACGCAATAAAAAACGCCGCCCATCGAGAGATGAGCGGCGTTTGTTTTAGCTTTAGTTCAGTGAGACCGCGTTATCGTTCATCGCTGGCAAGCCACGCTCCCTCAGGTCCTGCGCAATTCCTGTGGGAGTCGGGCTTGCCCGCGATGACGCTCTCAAAACCCCAAAGAATCTTTCAGGGAGAAAATCAACGCCGAAATCGCCACCAGGCCCACCGCCGTCACGAAGACATTGGACGCCTGGCCACGGAAGCGCGCCATCGCCGGCACTTTGCGGATCGCATACATCGGCATCAGGAACAGGATTGCCGCAATGACCGGGCCACCGAGGGTTTCGATCATCCCGAGGATGCTCGGATTCAGGGTTGCGACAATCCAGCACACCACCAGCATGAACGCGGCGGTCATGCGGTCCAGCGTCTTGGGCGCCGGGCGTTTGCCGCTTTTCACGATCAAGCCTTTGAGGCCTTCGCTGGCGCCGATGTAGTGCCCCAGGAACGACTTGGAAATGGCCACGAAGGCAATCAACGGCGCCGCGAAGGCAATGGTCGGATTGCTGAAGTGGTTGGCCAGGTACGACAGGATCGACAGGTTCTGCGCCTTGGCTTCCGCCAGTTGCGCCGGCGACAGGGTCAGCACGCAGCTGAAGACGAAGAACATCACCATCACCACCATCAAGATGTGGGCGCGGGACAGGATCTGCGAGCTGCGTTCTTCAGCGTGTTCGCCATAACGACGCTTCTGGTCCACCGCGAACGCCGAGATGATCGGCGAGTGGTTGAACGAGAACACCATCACCGGAATCGCCAGCCACAGCGTGTGCAATAGCGCCGACGGCTCAGGCAGGGTCGACGCCGTGGCCAGGATGCCGCCGTTCCAGTGCGGAATCAGGAACACCGCGAGGAACAGCAGCGCCACAATGAACGGATAGACCATCAGGCTCATGGCCTTGACGATGACTTGCTCGCCGCAACGCACCACGGCCAGCAGGCCGAGGATCAGCACCAACGACAGCACGGCGCGCGGTGGCGGCATGATGTGCAGTTGATGCTCGAGGAAGCTGCCCACGGTGTTGGTCAGGGCCACGCTGTAGATCAGCAGGATCGGGAAGATCGCGAAGAAGTACAGCAAGGTGATCAGCGCACCGGCCTTGATGCCGAAGTGTTCTTCCACCACTTCGGTGATGTCCGCGCCTTCGCGGCCCGACAATACAAAGCGGGTCAGGCCGCGGTGCGCATAAAAGGTCATCGGGAATGCCAGCACCGCCAGAATCAGCAACGGCCAGAAACCGCCCAGGCCCGCGTTGATCGGCAAAAACAGGGTACCGGCTCCAATGGCCGTGCCAAACAGGCCGAGCATCCAGGTGGTGTCATGGCGATTCCAGCTGGTGAGAGTCGCTGGTGTCGCCGCTACATAGCGTTCGTCGACGCTATTGGCCTGATCATTCATCCGGTGGGATCTCCGCATTCCGGTCATTTGCTACCCGGTCAGGACGAGTCGGAAAAATCCGACGGGCAGCGCCCTGGCCGAAACAGGGGCGCGATTGTCCGGGATTAATGAACAGAAGCAAAGACTTAGCTGAGGAATGGTTGTGCGGATCAGATCCAGACCCTGTGGACGCGTGCCTTTGTGGCGCTCTCCTACACTGGACCCGTGGCGCCCTTACATCGGAATAAAATAGATGTTTTGAAAAATCTATTTAATAAAGTATTGGCGTCATGTATTTTAAATTCACCTGCTGACCGGCAGCCCTCTTTTACGGAGACCTCCCATGCCACTCGTTCGCGTCGATATCAAAAAGAACCAGGACCCGACCTTCGCCAAGCGCATCGGCAAACTGATCTACACTGCCATGCATGCCACTATTGGCGTCCCCGAGAACGATAACTTCCAGATCCTCGCCGAACACGACGAGAACCACTTCATCTTTGACCCCGTTTACATGGGCATCAATCGCACGGACAACCTGGTGATCATCCAGATCACTTTGCGGGAAGGCCGCACCCTCGAGCAGAAAAAACTGCTCTACAAGACCATCGCCGAAAGCCTCAACGCTGAACTGGCTGTTCGCCTGGAAGATGTCTTCATCAATCTGGTGGAAGGCAAGCCCGAGAACTGGTCATTCGGCAATGGCATCGCTCAATACGCCAACTGATTGCCGTCACGCCTGGCGTTTTACAAGGTCCCCGGAGGACATCTCATGAAACAGGCCGCGTATATCGCGTTCGCTTTGCTCGGCCTGATCTGGGGCACCAATTTCATTTTCATGAAGTGGGCCGCGGAATGGATTACTCCTACCCAAATCGTGTTTCTGCGGGTGTTGTTCGGGTTCTTGCCGATACTGGCATTCGCCCTTGCGCGTCGTAGCCTGAGCTGGTCGCACCTGCGCTTCAGCCATCACTTCCTGGTGATGGCGCTGCTGGCAACGGTGATTTACTACTACGCCTTCGCCAAAGGAACTTCTTTGTTGCTGTCCAGCGTGGCCGGGATGCTCAGCGGTGCGATCCCTCTGTTTTCCTTCGTCACCGCGTGGCTGTTCCTGCGTGCCGAACCGCTTAATTCCCGCACGGCTTTTGGCATCTTCCTTGGTTTTGTCGGCGTGATTCTGATTGCCCGGCCCTGGAACAGCCTGGCGGCCGGTGTCGATGTCAGCGGTGTGCTGTACATGATCGCCGGCTCGCTAAGCGTCGGCTGCTCGTTTGTCTACGCCCGACGCTTCATCACGCCGCTGGGTTTGTCGCCGCTGGCGCTGTCGACCTATCAGATCGGTTTCGCCCTGGTGCTGATCACGCTCATCACCGACATGCACGACATGGCGCGCATCTCGCTGGACCCGGTGGCGTTGGCGGGTGTGATATTGGGCCTGGGGCTGGCCGGCACTGGTGTCGCCTACATCCTTTATTACTTCATCGTGCAACGGCTGGGCGCCCTCGCCGCTTCGGGCGTCACCTATATACCGCCGGTGATTGCCTTGCTGATCGGCACGCTGCTGGTCGGCGAGCCGATCAAGAGCCTCGACTTGCTGGCGATGCTGCTGATCCTCGGCGGCGTTTACGTCCTGCAATCGGGAAAGAAAAATCCTTCGGCCGGGCCGACTGTTGCCGTGAAAGTCATTCACTGACACGCGCCCGACAGTTCCTTATGATGCTAGTCATCTAAACACCTTCCCTACCTGTGAGCCGCCATGCCTCGAGTCTCCCGCAAACAAGCCGAACTCAACCGCGAGATCATCGTCGAAGCCGCCACGCGACTGTTTCGAGAGCGCGGCCTGCACGGGATCAGCGTTGTCGACGTGATGGGCGCGGCCGGCCTGACCCATGGCGGGTTCTATGGTCATTTCGACTCCAAGGAAGCGCTGGCGAAAGAGGCCTGCACCCGGGCGTTCACCCAGTCGATGGAACGCTGGAAGCAGAAAATCGACGCCAACGATGACAGCGTTTCGGCCCGCACGAGCATCATCGCGCCCTACCTGTCGGCGGCCAATCGCGACAATCCGGGCGAAAGCTGCCCGGTCACGGCGTTTGCCGGCGACATGTGCCATGAAACCGCCGAAAGCGGTTTGCACCAGACCTACACCCAGGGGCTGGAAGCCTTACTGCAGATGCTCACCCCCTTGATGGGTTCGGATCAGCCCGACGCCAATCGCCAACAAGCCTTGGTGGATTATTCGTTGATGGTCGGCGCGCTGACCCTGGCTCGCGCCACACGCGGGGATGGACTGTCCGATGAGATTCTCGACGCCGCCCGCCATTTTCTGACCTCGCAAGATGAATCAGTCTGATCAACGGCGTGTGCAATCCCCGGTCGTTGCTAAACTCCTCTGGAATCAGCAATCTGAAGCAACATTCGAGATCCGACATTCAATACCCACAGGAGCCCAGCATGCCTGCAACCGTTCTGGTACTGGTTGAAACCATCAACGATTACTTGCCGATTCTCGAACATCAGGGCTTTCACCTGATTCTGGCACCGACGCCGGCCGAGCGCGCCGCCGCCATCACACGGCATGGCCCTCAGATTGATGCGGTACTGACTCGCGGTCCATTGGGTCTGTACGCCGATGAAATTGCCGCCCTGCCCAACCTCAAAATCATCTGCGTGATCGGCGCCGGTTACGAACACGTCGACCTGCAGGCCGCCGCCGACCGGGACATCACCGTCACCAATGGCGCCGGCGTCAATGCTTCTTCCGTCGCCGACCATGCCATGGCGATGTTGCTGGCGCTGGTTCGCGACATTCCCCGTTGCGACGCCGCTGTACGCCGCGGCGAGTGGCCGAAGATCATGCGCCCCTCCCTGGCCGGCAAGCGCCTGGGAATCCTTGGCCTCGGCGCGGTCGGCATGGCCATCGCCAAACGCGCCGCCGCCGGCTTCGACATGACCGTGAGTTACCACAACCGCCAGCATCGCAGCGACGTCCCTTATACCTTCTGCTCGACGCCGACCGAACTGGCTCGCGCCTCGGACTTTTTGATCGTTGCCACGCCCGGCGGCCTGGGCACCAAACACCTGATCAATAAACACGTCCTCGACGCCCTGGGCCCCAAGGGGTTCGTCGTGAACATCGCCCGAGCCTCGGTGATCGCCACGGCAGACCTGGTCAGCGCGCTTGAACAGCGACGCATTGCCGGAGCCGCGCTGGATGTGTTCGATGCCGAGCCTCATGTGCCGGACGCATTCAAGTCGCTGACCAACGTGATCCTGACGCCGCATGTCGCGGGGTTGTCGCCGGAAGCGACCCAAGGCACCGTTGAACTGGTGGGGAAAAACCTGGTGGCGTTCTTTTCCGGCCTGCCGGTGATGACGCCCATTGAGTTACCCGCGCCAGTCACCCCCGTACTCGTTCGCTGACTGAAAGACGCCCATCAGCGTCCAGAGACGGGGCGCTGGGCGCACCTGAGCTCTGATCCCTCCCGCGCCTGTCCCCGCACATCAGGAACGCTGATTATCCAGCAACACGCTAACCTATAAGACCGCGCCACGCTTGTGGCTACCCCGGCGCACCATTAGATTAGCCAATGATGTCTGGCCTCCAAAATAAGCAGAAGGGATAAGCATGGCGCTTACTGACCAGTCCACCCGTATCCGCACCGGCGAAGAACTCGATGCCAGCCTGATCGATCCGTACCTCAAGGCCCACATTCCGGGCCTGAGTGGCTTGCCTCAGATCAGCCAGTTTCCAGGCGGTGCGTCGAACCTGACCTACCTGCTGGAATACCCGGAGCAGGAGTTCGTCCTGCGTCGGCCACCGTTTGGCCACAAAGCCAAGTCCGCACACGACATGGGCCGCGAATTTCGCATCCTCAATCAACTGCGCGACGGTTTTCCGTATTGCCCCAAAGCCTATGTGCACTGCACCGACGAATCGGTGATCGGCGCCGAGTTCTACGTGATGGAACGGGTCAACGGCATCATCTTGCGCTCGGAACTGCCACCGGAACTGGGCCTGGATTCGGCGCAAACCGAAGCTTTGTGCAAAAGCTTCATCGACAAGTTCGTTGAACTGCATCGGGTCGACTACAAGGCCTACGGCCTGGGCGACCTGGGCAAGCCCGAAGGTTATGTGGCGCGGCAGATCAAAGGCTGGAGTGACCGCTACGAAAAAGCCCTGACCCCGGACGCGCCGCAGTGGGAAGCGGTCAAGGCCTGGCTCAACGACAAGATGCCGGCCGATCACCCGACCTCCAGCATCGTCCACAACGACTACCGTTTCGACAACGTGATCCTCGACCCGAACAACCCGATGCAAATCATCGGCGTGCTCGACTGGGAACTCACCACCCTCGGCGACCCGCTGATGGACCTTGGCAACACCCTCGCCTACTGGATCGAAGCCGCAGACCCGGCGCCGGTGCAACTGATGCGTCGCCAGCCGAGCCACGCCCCGGGGATGCTGACCCGCCGCGAATTCGTCGATTACTACGCCGAGCGCTCTGGCATCCAGATCGACAATTTCGACTTCTACTACACCTACGGCCTGTTCCGCCTGGCCGGCATCGTGCAGCAGATCTACTACCGCTTCTTCCACGGTCAGACTCAGGACAAACGCTTCGCGCAGTTCATTCACATGAACAAACTGCTGGAGCAGATGAGCCTGCAAGTCATCTCGAAATCCAGCCTCTGATTGTGCGGCTCTGATTGCATTCCCTGGCCCAATAACAAGGAAAAAACATGTCCAAGACTCAGTTGTTCGACCTCGACGGCAAAATCGCCTTCGTCTCCGGTGCCAGCCGCGGCATTGGTGAGGCCATCGCCAAACTGTTGGCCCAGCAAGGCGCCCACGTCATCGTCTCGAGCCGCAAGCTCGACGGCTGCCAGCACGTGGCCGACGCAATCATCGCCGCCGGCGGCAAAGCCACCGCTGTCGCTTGCCACATCGGTGAAATGGAACAGATCAGCCAGGTCTTCGCCGGCATCAAGGAACAGTTCGGGCGCCTGGACATCCTGGTCAACAATGCGGCGACCAACCCACAGTTTTGCAACGTACTGGACACCGACCTCAGCGCCTTCCAGAAGACCGTCGACGTCAACATCCGCGGCTACTTCTTCATGTCGGTCGAAGCCGGCAAACTGATGCGCGAAAACGGCGGCGGCAGCATCATCAACGTCGCCTCGATCAACGGCATCTCGCCGGGCATCTTCCAGGGCATCTACTCGGTGACCAAGGCCGCCGTGATCAACATGACCAAAGTGTTCGCCAAGGAATGCGCGCAGTTCGGCATCCGCTGCAACGCCCTGCTGCCTGGCCTGACCGACACCAAGTTTGCCTCGGCATTGGTGAAGAACGACGCGATCTTGAAGACCGCGTTGCAGCAGATCCCACTCAAGCGCGTAGCGGATCCGAGCGAAATGGCCGGTGCGGTGCTGTACCTCGCCAGCGATGCGTCGAGCTACACGACCGGGGTTTCGTTGAATGTGGATGGCGGGTTCTTGTCCTGACTCACGGCTCAGATGAACAAAAGGCAGCCTCAGGGCTGCCTTTTGCCGAGCAAGTTCCGGCTCACTCTTTACGCAAACGCACCCTTGTCACTCGCCGCTCTTCGACCTCGACAACGGTCATGCTCCACTCCTGCCAATTGAGCTTGTCGCCAATGACCGGCAGACGATCCAGCAAACTCATGACCAACCCTGCGAGCGTCTGATAGTCATCCGTCGCTTTAGCCTGGAAGCCAATGTGTTCGCGAATCTGGCAGAGATTCAGCGCACCGCTGACGAGGAAACCTCCCTCCTCGGCAACGATGTTCGGGCCTTCGATTTCACTGGCGTCCGGCAACTCACCCGCGATGGATTCGAGGATGTCGGTCATGGTCAGAATACCCATGAAGTCACCGAATTCGTTCACCACGAACGCGATGTGAGTCGACTCTTTGCGCATCTGTTCCAGTGCGTTGAGAATCGTGAAGTTGTCCAGCAAGTTGATGGCCTGACGGGCAATGGTTTCCAGGTTGGGCTGGTGACCGGCCAACAGCTCTTTGAGCAGCTCCTTCTTGTGGACGAACCCCAATGGCTCATCAACGCGTCCCTCGCGGATCAACGGCAATCGGGAGTACGGCGAGTGCATCAGCTGGTTGCGGATATCTTCCGCAGAATCGGCCAGGTCAATGTGGTCGATTTCCGCACGCGGGGTCATGACACCGCGTATCGGGCGTTCCGCCAACTGCAGCACGCCACTGATCATGACGCGCTCCCGTCGATGGAAAACCTGCTCGGCGTCTTCGCCTGACAGCATGTCAGCGATTTCCTCGCCGACTTCATCGGCTCCCAACTTGTGGCCACCCAGCAAACGCAAAACGGCATGCGCGGTACGCTCACGCATAGGTCGATGACCTTGCACGCTCTTCTTGCGGCGTGAACGAGCCACCTGATTGAACAGCTCGATCAGGATCGAGAAGCCGATCGCTGCGTAGAGATAGCCTTTTGGAATGTGGAAGCCAAGGCCCTCAGCGGTGAGGCTGAAGCCGATCATCATCAAGAAGCCCAGGCAGAGCATGATGACGGTGGGGTGCCCGTTGACGAAGTTGGTCAATGGCTTGCTCGCGATGATCATCAAGCCAATGGAGAAAATCACGGCGATCATCATGATCGACAAGTGCTCCACCATGCCCACGGCAGTGATCACAGCATCCAGCGAGAAGACGGCATCCAGCACCACAATTTGCGCGACGATAGGCCAGAACATCGCATAGGCCGCATTGCCTGAGCGTTGTGTCACATGCCCTTCAAGTCGCTCATGCAATTCCATGGTTGCCTTGAACAGCAAGAACACACCACCGAACAGCATGATCAAATCCCGGCCCGAGAACGTCTTGTCGAAGACCTCGAACAAAGGTTCGGTCAGGGTGACCATCCAGGAGATGCTGGCCAGCAAGCCAAGACGCATCAGCAACGCAAGGGACAGCCCGATGACACGCGCACGATCCCGCTGCTCTGGCGGTAGCTTGTCAGCCAGGATGGCAATGAACACAAGGTTATCGATGCCGAGCACCAGCTCCAGCACGATCAGGGTCAGCAGGCCAAGCCAGGCCGTGGGATCAGCAATCCATTCCATAGGAATTATTCAGTCTCTCGTAGAGTGGGGGCGAATGAGTGAATGGCAGAAACACACGAATGCCTGCTCGACGGAGCGGATTGGATGTTCAGGACGAAAGGCGCAAGAAAGAGAGATTTCACCGAGGGCAAGCAAGGAGGTGAAGCCCTGGAGATGACACGGTCAGTCCTGGAGAAGGACACCGCTGAGCAACCTGCAGCCGGGATTTCGAGGTTAAGCGATATTAGAAAACGGGACCTGCGCCGAATAGCGGAGACCGAATGGACGCGTGCAGATTGAAAATAACAACTGGGAGGTTCCAGTAGGGTGTTCATATAGGCCTGAAAGAAATGGGGGATGAGATCCTACAATGTTTCGGAGCGGCTCATACGAGACGAGTTATTTCAGGATCTGACAAAGCGGCAAAAGAGATCAGCAATGGCGGTCCACCGAATGTTGCCACCAATGACTCGCCCTCCTCCGGCCAGCACCTCTTCCTGACCGCATAGCGTGTCGCCATTTCGCTGATGCCCTACACAAACCGTTAAACGAATTATTATTCCACCGATTGCATTTGGGGAATTTATATTCCATAAATGGCCTTCCCAACGACAAAAATCCCAAAAGGCCCCAGCTATGCGCGAACTCGGTATCGGACTCATCGGCACAGGTTTCATGGGCCGCGCCCACGCCCTGGCCTTTCGCAACGTCAGCGCGGTGTTCGAGCTCCCGCTGAAGCTCAGGCTGGCCGCCCTCGCCGACGCCGATCCACACCGCGCACGGCACTGCGCCGACGCCTGGGGTTTCGAAACCGCTCACACCGACTGGCAACAGCTGATCGATGACCCCAGGGTCAATCTGGTCGCCATCACCACCCCCAATCACCTCCACTACCCCATGGCCATGGCCGCCCTCGCGGCTGGCAAAGCGGTGTATTGCGAGAAGCCTCTGGCGGTGAATCTGCAGCAAGCCAACGCCATGCGACAGGCCGCCAACGCCGCGGGCATCGTGACGCGGGTGGGTTACAACTATCAGCACAACCCGATGATCGGGCTTGCCAGGGAGCTGATCGACAGCGGCAAACTGGGGCAGCTCATCAGTTTTCAGGGCGAATTCAGCGAAGACTTCATGGCCGATCCTGCTTCGCCATGGTCGTGGCGCTGTGATGCCGAGCACGCGGGCGGCGCGCTGGCGGATCTGGGCAGTCATTTGCTGGCAATGGCGCGCTATCTGGTGGGCGAGGTCGAATCGGTGTGCGCCGACGCTCAAACCGTGCACCGGCAGCGTCCTGCGACGGTTGGCAGCCAGGAGCAACGGCACATTGCGGTCGACGATCAAGTCCACGCGCTGCTGCGGTTTGCCAACGGCGCACGCGGTACGTTCAGCAGCAGTTGGCTCAAGCATGGCTACAAGAACCACCTGAGCTTCGAGATCAGCGGCACTGAAGGCACACTGGCGTTCGACCAGGAGCGCTTGAGCGAGCTGCGGCTGTATCGCGCCGGCCAGGACGGTTTCCAGCGCTTGCTCGCCGGGCCGAATCTGCCGGGTTACGCGGCGTTCAGCCCGGCGGCGGGTCATCAGTTGGGATACAACGAACTCAAGACGCTGGAAGTACATGACCTGGTGATGGCCCTGGCCGGCCATTCACAGGGCGGAACTGACTTTGAGCAAGCGTGGGAAGTGGAACGCCTGGCGACGGCGATCCGGTTGGCGGCAAGTGAGTCACGCTGGGTCAGGATCGAGGACGTCTGAGGTTCAGGCACCGATGACTTTCGGCAACTGCCAGCCATAACTCACCGACGCCAAACGCAGCGCCAGGCACGCTGCTCCCGCCAGCAACGCGCAGGCCACGGGCGGCACACCCAAACGCCGCCCGATAATCAGCACTGCGGCGCCGACAAAGGCCGAACTCGCATACAGATCGGCCTGCAACACCACCGGCACACGCGCCAGCACGATGTCGCGCAGCATGCCGCCGCCCACGCCGGTAATCGTGCCCATGAGCATCGACACGAACGGCGAGATGCCAAAATTCAGCGCTTTCTGCGCCCCGGCCACGGCGAACAACGCGAGCCCGGCGGCATCCAGTACGATCAACGTCGAACCAGACCAGCTCAGCACCTGTTCATGCAAGACAAACGCGACGCCGCCCATCAAAAAGGCCAGCGCCGGATAGCGCCAATCGGCGACGGCATTGGGCGGTGTGGCGCCAATCAATAAATCCCGGGTGACCCCGCCACCCAGGGCAACGATGAACGCAATCACCATCACCCCAAGCAGGTCGAGGTTGCTGCGCATGGCGCTGATCGCGCCTTCAACGGCAAACACCGCGGTGCCGACCAGGTCGGCCACCAACACGATTTTTTCTACACGGGGCTTCAACGATGCGGTCGCCCTGGCTTACTGAGTGACGCAACGGGTCAGCGTCGTTTGCCGGGTTACTTCCTCGGTCACTCTCGCGTCGCCCATCACATCGGTTTGTTCAGTGGTATCACACGTGCGCTGCGGTACAGGCGGTGGAGCGGCGGGCGGTGGAGGTGGCGGACTGGCGCAACCGCTGAGAATCGCTACGTAGAAGGCGAGCGACAAAGGCGAAAAAGCACGTTTCCCAAGACTGTTCATAGGCTGTCCCGCGATAAGTCATCGACACTTTCCGCGACCCGACACCCCTGCCGCGAAGCCGCGGATTGGTCACAGAAAACAATACCCTCGCATTTCTTATAGCCTAGTCAGCTGCCAATGCCAGCAAATGTGGCACTTAGCCCCTTTTCAACGCTGAAAAACGACAGCTCCTACGAAACTGCATCCGACCGCCGATCCAGACTATTGCTCTCAAGCTCATAACGCAGCTCCTCAATCAACGCCGTGATCGCTTCCGGGGTCCTGAGGTGCGCGACATTCAACCCACTGACCACTAGATCCACCTGCCCCGACACCGGGTGATACAGTTTCACCGTCACCGAGTTGTCACCCGATACGCTGCATTCACAAGCCAGCGGGGAAAAGTGCTGTTCCAGTTGCGCGCGCAATTGCGTCAGATAAATCATTGCGATTCACCCACGGGCCGGCTGACCCCATCGACTGAAAACCTGTTGAATTGGCCAAGCATGTGACTGTTCCTTAAGCTGTTTCGTAGAGGACACGACACCGGTCAAGGACCTGTGTCGCACCGTTACAGACTAATAATTGTCACCGTCCGCCAGAACATCTATTTGCACTGCCCCATCTAGTGCATTTGCACCTTATCGCTGCCCCTTCGGCCTCCACTCGCTGGAGAACAAACCGCGCTCCCGCGCCCACACAATCGCCTCGCTGCGACTGTGCACATCAAGCTTGGAATACACCGTCGACACATGGTTGCGCACCGTGTTCGGTGCCAGTTTCAGGCGTGCTGCGATTTCCTTGTCCGCAAGGCCTTCGCAGATCAGGCCAAGCACATCGCGCTCGCGGGCGGTCAGGTCGGTGAAGGACACGCTGGGTAATTGCGGCGAGTTGATATTCTTCACGTTGGCGAGTTTTTCAATCAGCGTGCGGGTAAACCAGGAGGCGTCTTTCATCACCTCCTCGATCGCCGACACCAGTTCCAGCTCGGTGCGCTTGCGTTCGGTGATGTTCATCAACACCAGCAGGTAGCAAGGATTGTCCTGAATGTTCACGGTGTCGGCCGACACCGTGCAATCAATCACGGTCGAGTCTTTGCGGCGGACCCTGATGTCGACCCGATCCAGGCTTCCGGCCTTTTCCAACGCCGCAAACAGGCGGGTGCGCGCGCCTTTGTCATCGATGAAGTCGATCTCTGCAACGGTTTTTCCGAGCACCTCTTCACTGGGATACGCGAGGGTATCCAGGAAAGCTTCGTTGGCGTCGATCACCACCTGATCCTGCGCATCGCAAACCAATGTCGGCACCGGCGTCAGGCGAAACGCCTTGGCAAATCGCTCCTCGCTCTGGCGCAGGGCAACCTCGGCCTTGTGCCGCGGCTCCATGTCGACGAAGGAAAACAGCATGCAGTCTTCCTCGTTGAACTCCAACGGTTGACCGGCGACGATCACTTGCTTGCTGCCGCCGTCAGGCAACCTCAGCTCGGCCTGCATCTGCGGGATCGTGGCGTGCTCGCGTAGACGTTCGATGGCCAGGTCTTTGTTTTCGGCCCCGTCCAGAATGTCCAGCTCATAGGTCGAAACCCCGATCACCTGGTCGCGGGCATAGCCGGTCATTTCCAGGAAGCCCGCATTGACCTTGATGTAACGCAAATCGCTGAGACGACAGATCACCGCCGGCGCCGGGTTGGCGTTGAAGGTCTTTTCGAAACGCTGCTCGGCGCTGGCCCATTCCGTGACATCGTCCATGATCAACACCAGCGACTCCGGCTCCCCGGCGCTGTCGGCCAGCACCATGCTGCGCACGTTGTGAACCCAGGTGCGTTCTTCGTCGCCGGTCGGTGTCACCTCAACCAGCACATCGGCAAACGTCTCGTGCTTGGCCACGCGGTTGAGCGGGTAGTTCTCTGGTGGCACCGGGTGATTGTTGCGATAACGCAAGGCAAAACGCTTGGCGTATTCCTTGGCATTGAGGCCCAACTCGCCGACCCGACTGACGCCATGCATGGCCAACGCGGCTTCATTGGCCCACAGGATGGTCTGATCGAGCTCCAGCAGAATCACCCCATCGGACAAACCGGCGATGATCTGCTGCAACTGACGGCGATTGGTTTCGGTGGTCAGGACGTCCTGGCTCATTGGATCTCCAAGGTTGCGGCGGCGCAGTGACGCGCCGCCCTGTGAAGATTACGACCGCAGGGGGTTGGGATAGTGCGAAGCAGCTGCAGCTGCATTGGTTGCGCGGCTGTTGTGAAATCAAGCTGTGCGGTGTTTCAGGTAAACCGCGATTACAGGTTTTACGACGGCTTCGTCGCCGAACGCAGCCTCGCGAGCTCGACAGCTGCTACAGCGGCTACGGCGGCTACAGCTAATGGGCGAGTCGTTCGGCGAGGGCTTTGGCCTGGCTGGCCACGTCGGTGACGGCCGTGCTTTCCCACCACATGCCGCGCAACGGCGGGCCCATGGCGAACAGGCGTTGGGCGACCTGTCCGTCAGCGTCCAGCACGGCGCCATCAACCGCCGCCGCAATCCCCAACGCCAATGGCCCCGGGCGAATCAGCCCGCGCGCCAGCAGTTGCTGCGGCAGCGGTCGGGCCACCCGGCGCCAGTCGTATTCGATGCCGCTGGAATTGATCAACGCTGCGCCGCTGACCACCGTGGTTTCAACCTCGCCACGACGGCGGATGCGGATGCTCACCTGCCCCTCGACCGTCGACTCCAGCCCTTTGAACGACGCCGCCTGAATCCGCAACCGCCCTTCCTCGTGCAGCCGTGCCACCAGCTCGGCACTCAACGGCGGCGAGCGGTGGTGATGGCTTTCCCACCAGGGCCGCACATGCCGCACAAACTGTCGGCGCTGTACGTCCGTCGCCTGATTCCACAACCGGCCGATATGCGCCCGCACGGTATCGAGCGGCGCCTGCCAGTCGATGCCCTGCGCGAGGGCGTCCCGGCAATGCCGGCGCAGTTCGCGCACCAGCTGTCGAGGCGTGCGAATGCGCTGATCCTCAGCGAGAAAATCCACCCAGGCCGGCGGTTGCCGGCGCACGTGCGGCAGCAAGCCGTGCCGGGAAAACACTTCGATCGGCCCGCGATGCCCGGCCTGCTCCAGCGACACCACGGCATCGACCATGGTCAGGCCCGAACCGATGATCAACACCGTCGACTGCGGGTCCAGCTGGCGCATGGCCGCGACATCCCACGGATCCAGCGCCGCCGCGTTCAAACCGCTGGATTCGGTTTGCGGTGTGCGCGCAGCGGGAAACATCCCCGTGGCCAGCACCGCGTAAGCGCCTTGCAAGCGTTGCCCGTCACTCAGGGTCAGCAGCACCGAGTCGTCGCGGGTTTGCAGATCAACCACCTCGGCCCACACATGCTCGACCGTTGAACCGTTCACCATCCCCACCGCTTGCGCTTCCGCCAGGCGCTGCTGCACGTACACCCCAAAAAGCCCTCGCGGCGGAAACAACTCGCTGACCGGCACATGCTGCTCATCGGACTCCGGCCAACCACCGGCCGCGATGTGCCCGGTCAGCCATTGGGTCAGGTCATCGGCGTTGTCAGGGTCGACGCTCATGCGCGCGGCATTACCGTTGAGCGTATGGCCCAGCTCGACCGCGCTGTACGCCTCGCCCCGGCCGAGTTCCGCGCGCGGCTCGATCACCAGCACCGAACGCTTGCCAGGCAAGCGCAACAACTGCGCCGCCAGCATCGCGCCGCTGAGGCCGCCGCCGACGATCAGGATGTCCGCGTGGCGGATGGCGTCGGTCGCCTGTGCGCGTTGGGTTTGAGTCATGGCGTTCTCACTGGTCAATGTTTACCTAAATAGAAATCGTGCAGGTCGCCCCGCGCCAGCAACGACTCGCTGCTCCCGGACAGCACCACTCGGCCGGTATCGAGGACGTAGGCCGTCGATGCGTAGTTGAGTGCCACGTTAATGTTTTGCTCGGCAATCAGGAAGCTCACCTGCTCGTCACGATTGAGTTGCGCGACGATCTCGAAAATCTCCTGGACGATAATAGGCGCCAAATCCAAGGAGGGTTCATCAAGCAGTACCAAAGTAGGACGTGTCATCAGCGCCCGGCCAATGGCGACCAGGTCGCTCATCGTTTCCAATGAGCGATAGTCCGAAGTCAAATCACCACGTTGCGCACAAACCGCGTCGCCACAACCCCATCATTGCGATAGGCATGCGGCTGGTTGCTGGGGAACATGTAGAACTCGCCGGCGGCGATCTCATGCGGCGTGTCGCCCAGCATCAAGGTCAGGCAGCCTTCAAATACAAAGATCTGCTCACTCCAGCCCTCGGCATCCGGCTGCGAGGGGTAGATTTCTCCTGGTTGCAGGCACCACTCCCATTGCTCCACTTCGCGAGTAGCGGTGGCTTTGGACAGTAGAACGGCTTTGCTCCCGGGGATCGTACCGGCCCAGGCCACTTCGTTGATACGGCTCGGATCTCGGGCATCCGGCGCCTGGATCAAATCACTGAACGCCACGTCCAGCGCTTCTGCCACGCGGTCGAGGGTGGTCAGGCTGACGTTCTTCTCGCCGGCCTCGATCGCCACCAGCATGCGCCGGCTGACCCCTGACTTTTCGGCCAGCGCGGTCTGGCTCATGTCGGCGGCATGGCGCAGGCGTCGGACGTTCTGGCTGACGTGCTGGAGGACCGAAGCCCGTGGGGTAGAATCTTTGTGCACTATATTGCTCACTCGGTGGGGTTGGGCAGTATACTGCGCAACATTCGGCGCATTGTGCGTCCCCCTCAGGTAGCGCGCAAGGTCATGACGTCTGTGAATGCCTCTCACACTTCTTCCCGTTTCTCGCGGTTCAGCAAGGCCGAGTGCGTGCTGGTGCTGATCACCATGGTCTGGGGCGGGACATTCTTGCTGGTGCAGCATGCAATGACCGTCAGCGGGCCGATGTTTTTTGTCGGCCTGCGCTTTGCCGCGGCGGCGATCATTGTGGCGCTGTTCTCCTGGCGTCAGCTGCGGGACCTGACCCTGTTCGAATTGAAGGCCGGTGCCTTTATCGGCGTGGCGATCATGCTCGGTTACGGCTTGCAGACCGTGGGTTTGCAGAGCATTCCCAGCAGTCAGTCGGCGTTTATTACCGCGCTGTACGTGCCTTTCGTGCCGTTGCTGCAATGGCTGGTGCTGGGGCGGCGTCCGGGGCTGATGCCGAGCATCGGCATCATGCTGGCGTTTACCGGGTTGATGTTGCTGTCGGGACCTTCCGGCGCTTCGTTCAATTTCAGCCCCGGTGAAATCGCTACGCTGATCAGTGCGGTAGCGATTGCAGCGGAGATCATTTTGATCAGCACCTATGCCGGCCAGGTCGATGTGCGGCGGGTGACGGTAGTGCAACTGGCGACCACGTCGTTGCTGGCGTTCCTGATGGTGGTGCCGACCCAGGAAGTGATTCCGGATTTTTCCTGGTTGCTGTTGAGCACCGCGTTGGGCCTGGGTGCAGCGAGTGCGGCGATTCAGGTAGCGATGAACTGGGCGCAGAAAAGCGTTTCGCCGACCCGGGCGACGTTGATTTATGCGGGGGAGCCGGTATGGGCCGGAATTGTCGGGCGGATTGCCGGGGAGCGGTTGCCGGCGATTGCGTTGGTGGGTGCGGGGTTGATTGTTGCGGCGGTGATTGTGAGTGAGTTGAAGACCAAGGGTAAGGCAATACCCGAAGTTGAAGAAGATTCGGTACAGGAAACCGAACACTGATCGTTCCCACGCTCTGCGTGTGAACGATCAATGAAGTGGCACTCCCTTGAAACAATGTAAACAAGGCTTTTCTCGTCTACCTTGAAGGATTCTGCGACAGCTTCGCGTTTGGTGATCCGGGAGCTGGCACGTATGATGCTTCACAAACTTCCGCAGATTAGAAGCCTATGTCCCTGATAGTTCTACTGCTTCTGCCTTTTATCGGCAGCTGTCTGGCGGCTTTGCTGCCACACAACGCGCGCAATACCGAATCTTTGTTGGCTGGCCTGGTGGCTTTGATAGGCACCGTCCAGGTTGCCCTCTTGTACCCGCAAATCGCCGATGGCGGCGTCATTCGTGAAGAATTTTTCTGGCTGCCCAGCCTGGGCCTGAACTTCGTGCTGCGCATGGACGGTTTCGCCTGGCTGTTCTCGATGCTGGTGCTGGGCATCGGCACGCTGGTTTCTTTATACGCCCGCTATTACATGTCGCCGGACGATCCGGTGCCGCGCTTCTTTGCGTTTTTCCTGGCGTTCATGGGCGCGATGCTCGGGTTGGTGATCTCCGGCAACCTGATCCAGATCGTGTTTTTCTGGGAGCTGACCAGCCTCTTTTCATTCCTGTTGATCGGCTACTGGCACCACCGCGCCGATGCGCGACGCGGTGCCTATATGGCGCTGATGGTCACCGGCGCAGGCGGATTGTGCCTACTGGCGGGGGTCATGCTGCTCGGCCATGTGGTCGGCAGCTATGACCTGGACAAGGTCCTGGCCGCCGGCGATCTGATTCGCGCACATGCTCTCTACCCTATCCTGCTGCCCCTGATCCTGATCGGCGCCTTGAGTAAAAGTGCGCAATTCCCCTTCCACTTCTGGCTGCCCCACGCAATGGCGGCGCCGACTCCGGTTTCGGCTTATCTGCACTCGGCGACCATGGTCAAGGCCGGGGTGTTTCTGCTCGCGCGGCTCTGGCCGTCGCTGTCCGGCAGTGAAGAATGGTTCTACATTGTCAGCGGCGCCGGGGCTTGCACCCTGTTGCTTGGCGCGTACTGCGCGATGTTCCAAAACGACCTCAAGGGTTTGCTGGCCTACTCGACCATCAGCCACCTCGGCCTGATCACCCTGCTATTGGGCCTGAACAGCCCACTGGCCGCCGTGGCCGCCGTGTTCCACATCCTCAACCACGCCACGTTCAAGGCCTCGCTGTTCATGGCCGCCGGGATCATCGACCACGAAAGCGGCACCCGTGACATTCGCAAGCTCAGCGGCCTGATCAAGCTGATCCCGTTCACCGCCACCCTGGCGATGGTCGCCAGCGCCTCGATGGCCGGCGTACCGCTGCTCAACGGCTTCCTGTCGAAAGAGATGTTCTTCGCCGAAACCGTGTTCATCAATGCAACGGCCTGGGTCGAGATGACCTTGCCGATCGTCGCGACCATCGCCGGGACGTTCAGCGTCGCCTACTCGCTGCGCTTCACCGTCGACGTGTTCTTCGGCCCGACCGCCACCGACCTGCCCCACACCCCGCACGAACCGCCACGCTGGATGCGCGCACCGGTGGAGTTGCTGGTGTTCGCCTGTCTGGTCGTGGGGATTTTCCCGGCGCAGGTGGTCGGCCCGTTGTTGTCCGCGGCGGCCCTGCCAGTGGTGGGCGGCACCTTGCCTGAATACAGCCTGGCGATCTGGCACGGATGGAATGCGCCGATGATCATGAGCCTGATCGCCATGTCCTGCGGCATCGTGCTCTACCTGCTGCTACGCAATCAGCTCAAGCGCGGACTTTTCAAATACCCACCGCTCATTGGCCGCTTCAACGGCAAGCGTCTGTTCGAACGTAGCCTGGTGGTCATGATGCGCCTGGCCCGTCGGCTGGAGCGGCGGATCAGCACCCGACGCCTGCAAGCCCAATTGTTCCTGGTGGTGCTCGCCGCCGTGCTGGCCGGGTTGATCCCGATGCTCCACAGCAGCCTGAGCTGGGGTGATCGACCGAAGATTCCGGGCTCGATCGTGTTCGTGACCCTCTGGCTGTTGGCGATTGCCTGTGCCCTCGGCGCAGCGTGGCAGGCCAAGTATCACCGGCTCGCGGCCCTGACCATGGTCAGCGTCTGCGGCCTGATGACCTGCGTCACCTTTGTCTGGTTCTCGGCGCCGGACCTGGCGCTGACACAACTGGTGGTTGAAGTGGTGACCACGGTACTGATCCTCCTCGGTTTGCGTTGGTTGCCGCGGCGAATCGAAGAGGTGTCGCCGCTGCCGAGCACCCTGCGCAAGGCACGCATCCGCCGTATCCGCGACTTGCTGCTGTCGACCGTGGTCGGCGGCGGCATGGCGTTGTTGTCCTACGCGATGCTGACGCGCCAGACGCCCAACTATATTTCTTCGTTCTACCTCAGCCGCGCCCTGCCCGAAGGCGGCGGCAGCAACGTGGTCAACGTGATGCTGGTGGACTTCCGTGGCTTCGACACCCTCGGTGAAATTACCGTGTTGGCGGCCGTGGCCCTGACCGTCTTCGCCCTGCTGCGCCGCTTCCGCCCGCCGAAAGAAAGCCTGCAGTTGCCGGCCCAGCAACGCCTGCTAGCACCCGACGTGGTCACCGACCTGGTCAACCCGCGCCAGGCCAGCGACACCGCACTCGGTTTCATGATGGTCCCGGCAGTGCTGGTTCGCCTGCTGCTACCGATTGCCGTGGTGGTGTCCTTCTACCTGTTCATGCGCGGGCACAATCAACCGGGTGGCGGTTTTGTCGCCGGGCTGGTGATGTCGGTCGCCTTCATCCTGCAATACATGGTCGCCGGCACCCAGTGGGTCGAGGCACAAATGAGCCTGCGGCCGCTGCGCTGGATGGGCACCGGCCTGCTGTTCGCCACGGTCACCGGGCTCGGCGCGATGGCGGCCGGGTATCCGTTCCTGACCACCCACACCTGGCATTTTGAACTGCCAGTGCTGGGCGACATTCACGTCGCCAGTGCGCTGTTCTTCGACATCGGCGTGTACGCCGTGGTGGTCGGTTCGACGCTGTTGATCCTCACCGCCCTCGCTCACCAGTCGGTCCGGGGTCACAAGACCGCGGCACTGCCCAGATCCGTCGCCACCAAAGGAGCCGTCTGATGGAAGAAGTCATCGCAATCGCCATCGGCGTCCTCGCCGCGTCCGGCGTCTGGCTGATCCTGCGGCCACGGACATTTCAGGTGGTGATGGGCCTGTGCCTGCTGTCCTACGGCGTCAACCTGTTCATCTTCAGCATGGGCAGCCTGTTCATCGGCAAGGAGCCGATCATCAAGGACGGCGTGCCGCAGGACTTGTTGCATTACACCGACCCCTTGCCGCAAGCGCTGGTGCTGACCGCCATCGTGATCAGCTTCGCCATGACCGCGCTGTTTCTGGTGGTGCTGCTGGCATCGCGCGGCTTGACCGGGACCGACCATGTCGATGGCCGGGAGCCTAAAGAATGAATGCGATGACGCACCTGATCGCCGCACCGATTCTGCTGCCGCTGCTGACCGCCGCCATCATGCTGATGCTGGGCGAGAAACACCGTCCGTTGAAAGCCAAGATCAACCTGTTCTCCAGCCTGCTGGGCCTGGGGATTTCCGTGCTATTGCTGCAATGGACGCAAACCACTGGCGTACCTGGTTCGATTGGCGTCTACCTGCCGGGCAACTGGCAGGTGCCGTTCGGTATCGTGCTGGTGGTCGATCGCCTGTCGGCGTTGATGCTGGTGCTGACCGGGATCATCGGCGTCAGCGCCTTGCTGTTCGCCATGGCCCGTTGGGACGGTGCCGGTTCGAGTTTCCACGCGCTGTTCCAGATTCAGATGATGGGCCTCTACGGCGCGTTCCTGACGGCGGATCTGTTCAACCTGTTCGTGTTTTTCGAGGTACTGCTGGCGGCTTCCTACGGGCTGATGCTCCACGGTTCGGGCCGGGCGCGGGTGTCGTCGGGGTTGCATTACATCTCGATCAACCTGCTGGCGTCGTCGTTGTTCCTGATCGGCGCGGCGTTGATTTATGGCGTCACCGGCACGCTGAACATGGCCGACCTGGCGCTGAAAATCCCGCTGGTCCCGGAGGCTGATCGCGGCCTGCTGCATGCCGGCGCGGGGATTCTCGCGGTGGCGTTCCTGGCCAAGGCCGGGATGTGGCCGCTGAACTTCTGGCTGGTGCCGGCCTATTCCGCCGCCAGCGCACCAGTGGCGGCGATGTTCGCGATCATGACCAAGGTCGGCGTCTACACCTTGCTGCGCCTTTGGACCTTGCTGTTCTCCGGCCAGGCCGGGGCGTCGGCGTACTTTGGTGGCGACTGGCTGATCTACGGCGGCATGGCGACCATCGTCTGCGCCGGCGTGGCGATCCTCGCCGCACAACGGCTGGAACGCATGGCCAGCCTGAGCATTCTGGTGTCGGCGGGGATTCTGCTGTCGGCCATCGGCTTTGCCCAGCCGAACCTGATCGGCGCTGCGCTGTTCTATCTGGTCAGCTCGACCCTGGCGTTGAGCGCGTTGTTCCTGTTGGCCGAGTTGATCGAGCGCTCCCGTTCGGCCAATGAAATGCCGCTGTTCGACGACGGCGACCTGCTGCCTCGGCCGATGGAATCCCTGCAACCGCCCAAGGGCATCAACCTCGATGACGAACAGAAAGCCGTGGTCGGCCAGGTGATTCCCTGGACCATGGCCTTCCTTGGCTTGAGCTTTATTGCCTGCTCGCTGCTGATTATCGGTATGCCGCCGTTGTCCGGGTTTATCGGCAAACTCAGCTTGCTCAGTGCCCTGCTCAACCCGTTGGGATTGGGCAATAGCACCGATGTGCCGGTGTCGAACGCGGCGTGGGGTTTGCTGGCGTTGCTGATCCTGTCCGGACTGGCGTCGTTGATTGCCTTCTCGCGGTTGGGCATCCAGCGTTTCTGGACCCCCGAAGAGCGGCCATCACCGTTACTGCGACGCTTCGAGTGCGTGCCGATCATCGTCCTGCTGGGGCTGAGCGTTGCGCTGACCTTCAAGGCCGAACCCCTGATGCGCTACACCCAGGCGGCCGCTGATGCGTTGAACAATCCGCAGCAATACGTCATGGCGGTGCTGGGCACGCGTGTGGTGCCGAGCCCGGAAGCCAGGGCGGCGATGCTGGAGGTGCAGCCATGAGGCGTCTGTTTCCGGCACCGTGGTTGTCGCTGGCGTTGTGGCTGTTGTGGCTGGTGCTGAACCTGTCGATGAGCCCCGGCAACCTGTTGCTCGGCGCGGTGCTGGGGTTCTGCGCGCCGCTGATGATGCGCAAGCTGCGGCCGCTGCCGATCCGTATTCGTCGTCCGGGGGTGATCCTGCATTTGTTCTTCCTGGTCGGTCGTGACGTGCTGGTGTCCAACCTCGTCGTGGCCTGGGGCGTGCTCAACGCCGGTCGCCGTCCACCGCGCTCGCGCTTCATCAAGGTCCCGCTGGACTTGCGCGATGCCAACGGCCTCGCGGCACTGTCGATGATCTGCACGGTGGTCCCCGGGACGGTCTGGTCGGAACTGGCGCTGGACCGCAGCATTCTGTTGCTGCACGTGTTCGATCTGGATGATGAAGCGCTGTTTATCGAGCATTTCAAGGCGACCTACGAGCGCCCCTTGATGGAGATCTTCGAATGAGCGAATTGCTGTCGAACGCCATCCTGCTGAGCCTGTTCATCTTTTCGCTGGCGATGATCCTGACCCTGATTCGTCTCTTCAAAGGCCCGTCGGCCCAGGACCGGGTTCTGGCACTGGACTACCTGTACATCATCGCGATGCTGATGATGCTGGCGCTGGGCATTCGGTATGCCAGTGACACTTACTTCGAGGCGGCGCTGCTGATCGCCCTGTTCGGCTTCGTCGGCTCGTTTGCCCTGGCCAAATTCCTGCTGCGTGGCGAGGTGATCGAATGAACGCGGAACTGTCTCTGTGGGTTGAAGTTCCGGTGGCGATCCTGCTGGTGCTCGGCAGTCTGTTTGCGCTGATCGGCGCCATCGGCCTGGTGCGGATGAAGGATTATTTCCAGCGAATGCACCCGCCGGCACTGGCCTCGACCTTGGGGGCGTGGTGCGTGGCGCTGGCCTCGATCTTTTACTTTTCGGCGCTCAAATCCGGGCCGGTGCTGCACGCCTGGCTGATTCCGATTCTGTTGTCGATCACGGTACCGGTGACCACGTTGCTGCTGGCACGGGCGGCGCTGTTTCGCAAGCGCATGGCGGGGGATGATGTGCCGGCTGAAGTAAGCAGTCGGCGCACAGAAAGCGGGAGTTAGGTTTGGAAGTTTGTGTTGTTTGACCGGGCCTCATCGCGAGCAGGCTCGCTCCCACAGTGGAACGCATTCCCTTTTAGGAGCGAGCCTGCTCGCGATGGCTATTTCAGCAACGACTCAGATCCAGGCAACAGCCAACAACCCCGCCCCCAACACCACACACAGCGGCGAATACGCCCAGGTGTCGAGCCGGGCAAACTTAGAATCCTTGACCTGCTTGAAGAACCCCACCAGATTCGAATCACCGATCGCCCGGGCAAACATCAGCATCGCAATGGCGCTGATCACCCATTGCAGCGACCGGTGATGCACCGTCGGCAAATACAAACCGACCCGCAGGCACACCAGCATCGCGATCAACAGCAATCCCACCGCGACCAGCAACGTGGCAAACCCCGACGGCTTGAACGCTGGCCTGGATTCCCCGCCACCCTCTGCCGATATTCGCGGGACCGCAGCCTCGCTCCCCAGCTTGCCGCCCGCCGCCCAGTACAAATGGACCAGGCTGATCAAGAGAAAGATTGCAGCAATCCATTGCGCGACCATTAGGCTCATATTCAGACATCCAGCGTGAAATGTCGCAGCAGGATGAACCTCATTGAACGATTTTGTAAGGGTATTTGTCATCGACGGTGGTAAAGTGCCGCTCCATGAAACTCGCCCGAACTGACCGCACATTGATAGCGTGGATGCTTTATTGCTGTGTCCTGTTCAACGTGTTTGCCTGCAGTATTGGTCACGGGCAAATGGTCGGGATGCAACTCAATGGCGTCGGCGGCCAGTTCTGTTCGGTTGATCCGGCCACCCAGGCACCGGCCTCAACGAACACCTCCGAAGACAACCTGCCGACCCTGTCCAAAGCCTTCGGCTGCCCGCTATGTTCCACCGGCGGCATGGGCCCGGCGCTCAACTCCAGCCTGACGCTGGCGATCCTCCCGGAGCAACACAGCCCGCCCTTGGCTGTCGTCGCCAATGCCGACCTCCCTGCCCGCTTCACCTGGCCCTCGGCCAATCCTCGCGCCCCGCCTTTCGCCTGAAGTTCTTCGCCTTTTCCGATCAGCCCACTGCGCCAACGCGTGGCGTTTGTCTGTGCGCTGTTTCCTAGACAAGTCTTCAGGATTCATCGATGAAACATGCTTCTTTGTTAGTAAGCCCGTTGTTGGCCAGCCTGTGCGGCTGCCTGTCTGTAAACGCCTGGGCGCAATCCACCGTCGACCTCGCACCCATTACCATTGATGGCGAAGCGACGGATGAGCCGGGGTTGAGCCTTGATCAATCCAGCGGCATGGCCTCGCGTCTGGGCCTGAGCGTGCGTGAAACCCCCGCCTCGGTGGCCATCGCCGACCGCAACGACATCGAGCGCCACGGCGCGCAAAACTTCCAGGACGCCGCCAACACCCTGCCCGGCGTCAATGCCAGCGCACCGCCGGGGTTCGGCGGGTTCATCTCCTACCGCGGTTTCACCAGCAGCCAGATCACCCAGATGTTCAACGGCATCAACGTCTCCAGCGGCCTCGCCCGGCCGGTGGATGCGTGGATTTACGATCGGGTCGAACTGGTGGGCGGCCCGTCGTCGCTGATCAATGGCGCCGGTTCCGTGGGCGGCTCATTGAACTACGTGACCAAACTGGCGACCCGTGAAGAACAAGCGGTCGAAGGTCGCGTCAGCTACGGGACTTATGACACCACCGAGACTGCGTTCGGCCTCAACCACGCACTCAGCGAAGCCGACGCCGATGTGCAGCACTACGCGCGGCTCGACGTCAGCCACAACACCGGCAATGGCTACATCGACCGTCAGGAGCGCGATGCCTGGAGCGTCGCGTTCTCGCTGCTCAGCGACCTGACGCCCAACCTGTCCCACACCCTGGCGCTGGAATATCAGGATGAGCACGAAGACAGTCCTTACTGGGGCACGCCGGTGCTCAACCCCAAGGCCGGCGAGCTGAAGATCGACAAGCACAATCGCTTCAACAACTACAACGTTGAAGACGGTCGTTACGAGCAACGCACGATCTGGGTTCGCTCGATCATCGACTACCGGATCAACGACAGCACCACCTTGCGCAACACCCTGTACCACCTCGACAGTCAGCGCGATTACGGCAACCTGGAAACCTATCAGTACAACGCCGACAACAGCGCGGTGAATCGCTCCACGGCGTATCAGGTCCGGCATCAGGGCGAGCAGAACGGCAACCAGTTCGAACTGCGCCATGACAACACGCTGTTTGGCCTGGACACCACCTGGTCTGGCGGTTTCGAGTACAAGGTCAACCAGACCACCAACTCGCCGCTGAACGTCAAAGGCGCCAGCACCGTCGACCCGAACAACTTTCAGCCAGGGCACTTCTATGACATCCCCGGCACCCGACCGGGGTTTGTCAGCGACAAGACCAACGAGGTCACCACCAAAGCCCTGTTCGCCGAAAACCGCCTGGCGCTGACCGACAAACTGGCGTTACTGACCGGCGTGCGTTATGACGATATCGATCTGGACGTGACCAATCACCGGGCAGTGACCGCCAGCAATCCCCGGCATTTGAAACGCAGCTGGGATCCGGTGACCGGCAGGGTCGGCCTGACCTACCAGTTCATTCCGTCCGCCAATGTCTACGTGCAATACAGCACCGCCGCCGAACAGCCTAACGGCACGCAGGATTTCAACGTGTCCACGGGCAAGCAATGGGAAGTCGGCAGCAAGCTCGATTATCTGGACGGGCGCGGTTCGGCAACGGTGGCGGCGTACACGATTGAGCGCAAGGATTTCGCAGTGACTGATCCATTGGACCCGACCCTCAGCATTCCAGTGGGTCAGCAGACGTCGAAGGGGATTGAATTGGCCAGCTCGTTGCAGATCACCGACAAGCTGCTGGCCGAGGGCAACGTCGCATGGGTTGACGCGCAGTACGACGAGTTCACCGAGAAGAATGCGGCCGGCGTGGTGGTTTCACGCAAGGGCAACACGCCGACCAACGTGCCGGACCGGGTCGGCAATCTGTGGCTGACCTATGACTTCGCACCGCAATGGCAAGGGGGTGTCGATGCGCGGTATGTGGCCTCGGTGTTTGCCGACAGCGCCAACACCATGACGGTGCCGTCGTACACGCTTTACGGCACGTTCCTCAGTTACAAGGTCGACCGGCACACCACCGTCACCGGCCGGGTGCGAAACCTGACCAATGAGGTGTATGCCGAGTTTGCGCATGTGTCGCCAGCGTATTACCTCGGGACACCGCGGACTTTTGAATTGGCGGTGCAGACCCGGTTTTAAAAGCATTGTCGGAATGCCACAGGATCAGATGCCAGCCACCAATCCTGTGGCAAGCTCCCTCACCACAATAGTCACTGAAGACTGGCGGAGACTTTATCCGCCACATCCTTCGGCACCCACGCCTGCCACACCTCAGGATGCGCCTTCATGAACGCCTGCGCCGCCTGACGTGGCGGGGTGTGTTTCTCGCTCATTTCAGCCAGCGCCTTGTTCAAGGGGTCGATCGGAAAATCGACCTTGCTGAAGAAATCGGCAATCTGCGGGTACTGCTTCTGAAAAGGCGTAGACACACCAATCGACAGCTTCGAGGCCAGTGAGCGCGTCGGTTTCGGATTGGGGTTGTCAGCGTCCGTCAGGGTTTTCCAGGCTTCGGCATCAAAGGGCGGCTCCTCGAGCTGAATCAGCTTGAAGCGCCCGAGCAGCGGCGTTGGTGACCAGTAATAAAACAGCACCGGCTTGCCACGACGAATCGACGAACTGATCTCTGCATCCAGCGCCGCGCCGGAACCGCTGCGGAAATTCACATAGCTGTCGTTCAGGCCATAAGCCGTGAGTTTCTGTTTGTTCACCACTTCCGATGTCCAGCCAATCGGGCTGTTGAGGAAGCGCCCCTTGCCCGGGCTTTCCGGATCGCTGAACACATCCTTGTACTTAGGCAGGTCGCTGACACTGCGCAAGCCTGGAGCCAGTGGCTTGATGCCCTTGGCCGGGTCGCCCTTGATCACATATTCCGGCACCCACCAGCCTTCAGTCGCGCCCTTGACCGTATCGCCCAGGCTCACGACTTTGCCCTCGGCTTCAGCCTTGACCCAGACCGGACTGCGACCGGCCCACTCCTCGCCAATGACCTGAATGTCATTGTTGGCCAAGGCGGTTTCCAGGGTGATGGTGGTCCCGGGCAAGGTGTCGGTCGGCAGGCCGTAGCCCTTCTCGACGATGATCCGCAGGATGTCTGTGATCAGGCTGCCACTTTCCCAGTTCAGGTCGGCAAAGTGGATCGGCGCCTGGGCAGCGGATACCGGAACGGGCGAACTCAACACCCCCAACGTGGCCAGGGCAACGGCCAACAACCGTCGAAATCCTTTCATGCTTTTGCACCTCGTGCTGTTCACAGCAATAGCAGGATGGCCTGACAGAAGACCGCAAGCCTCTGAATACTCAGTCAACTGACTGTAGTAGAGGTTCCTGCTTTCGAGGGGTGTGATTTAATTTTCGGAAGTTTCCTGCAAGCGTGCCAGCTCTCTTCTTACCATGCAGGCGTAAGCCGCCGGGCGCAGCGTGTAAATCTGTGACGCCACCCACGTCAGCCAGCCTCCCTGCAGAACAGCCTTGTGCTCGAACAGTCGTCGGGCTTCGACGTGCGCACTGGCCTGGTTCTGCTCGTGGAAATCGGCGCGGGTCAGGGTCATTACTCGCTGGCCTTGAACGTGATCAGTTCGCCTTTGCGCCACTTGGCGGCTTTGGCGGTCACGGCTTTCAGGGTTTTGGTCAGGCCTTCCTGCAACTGCTGGTGCGCGGCGAAGACCATCACCACGCTATGACCTTCCTTGAACACAATCGCGTGACCCTCTGCGGTGGTGACAAAGGCGTAATCGCCCAGCCCGTAAACCGTCAGTTTGATTTCACGGAACTTGATGTCGAGCTTGCCGCCTTCACGACTGGGCAGAACCGAAGCGCTGAAATGATCGCCGACCTTGAGCTTCAGCCCTGGCTTGTCGTCGACCACCAGCGCCTCTTCGGTGTCGATTTCGGCAATATAAATGCCTTCAGCGTTCTGTTCGGTGATGTAAACGAAACGTGACTGGAACTGTTTAACCAGCTTTGCGCGCAAATCACCCAGCACGAACAAAGCATGCATAACGAGATTACTTACTGCCAAGGAAACATCCCCACATCTGAAAATGATGCCGCACGCAGAAAAAGCGCACAGCAGAAAAAAGCGGCCATGCCGAAGTGTTGCCGTAAGACCCGGGTTGAAATCTTGAGCCGAGCTGAGCGCTCATGCCTCGCGAGGTCAGTGAGATTACTGGAATATCGCTCGCGCCGTCCTCTGTGAAAGTCGTCAGATGTTGAAGGAAAACGCCCTTCTTGCAGCCAGAGGAAACCGGATTACCAACTTTAGGGAAAAAACTCTCTAAAAAAAGCACTTTTCCGACATATCGCAAGTAAAAAATTGCTTTAGATGAACACCGTTCGCCCACCAATGCAGGTGATTCTAGAGCAGCGATGCTCACCGAGACTACCCAAAACGACGTACACACGTCGGTAAAACAATGAAAAGGACTTCACATGTGCACCATGACTCATTTCGCTTCCCCCCAGACAGCGCGCGCAAACAATTACGCCCCGTTGCACCCGACGGCGTTCCAGCCGCATCAATTGCAGCCTGAAAGCCTACTGCTGCCACGCTTCCAGGTCGTGCTGGCCGGTAACGCCTTCTTCCATATCAAGGACATTTCCACGGGTCGTGTAAGAGGTTTCCGTGGCTGCCATAACGAAGCCTGCGCACTTGCCCGCTCACTTGAATCTCGCCTCTGACGCGCTCGCCTGCCTTCATGTCTATAGACGTTTCGTCATGCCGGCGACTTAACTCAGCCGCCGGCAGGCAACTGCTGCCATACTGCCCGACCAATGAAATCCGTCCCCAGGACGGACGGCATTCAACACAACAATATATTTCCAAGGGAAGGCAGCTACGTGACGGAATTTGATATCGGTGAATTTTTTATCCGGGGCGAAGCCAGAGAGGTCGAAGGCGAATTCCAGGCAGTCATTGTCATGCGTGCCAAACCGCCGTTGACCACGGTGACGTATCACCAGGTCGAGAAGGATCGCTGGTTCAAGACCTCGGACGTCGCTGCCATCGCCGCCAAAGAAGCTGCCCAGGCTCTGAAAACGGCTGTCGATGAAGGTGCATTGAAAGCCTGATCGGCGGATTTGCAGTCTATGCTCTCTCCTGCTTCCCCACATCGCAATCGAACTCCTGAAGCGCGGCCCCCTCAGATGCCATGAAGCCGCACCTCAGATCGCGACCCGCAAGGAGATGAAGATGGATTCACCTACACACGACTTGAAAGGTTTGTTCGACCAGCTCGGTCTGGACTCCAGCGAGAAAGCCATTGACGATTTCATCGCCAGCCATTCGCCGCTGGCCGACGACAAGAAACTCATCGATGCCGAGTTCTGGACGCCGCAACAAGCAGGCTTCCTCAAAGAACAATTGCGTGAAGACGCCGATTGGGCGCGGGTGGTCGACGACCTGAACCTG
>NZ_LT607552.1:0-24626 GCF_900095275.1 Pseudomonas sp. UMAB-40 | reverse complement strand
CCCATCTTGGGGCCGCTACGCGGCCCAGCGGGAGCAAGCTCCCTCGCCACAGTTGAGTTTCAGGCTTGCTCACCGGTTATCAGGTTGAGCATCTAGCGAGGACTCTGCGGTTTGTACCCCAACCGCAATCCACCCCAATGCCGCCCCTTGAGCATGATCGGCACCGACAGGTCGTGCATCAGTTCACCCGTGTCGCGGGTGTAAGTCTGCAACAACACCGGCTGTTGATGGCTCCCACAGCGAATGCCAGTGCGGTCGGCGAATTTGCGCTTGGTGCGGTTTTGTACCGTATCAACCTGCGCATCGCCGGTCAGCGGCTGACTGAAGACTTTGTTGTGGGTAGGCACGTAACCCTGTTGCGTGCAGGCAATGGCAAACACCAAGCCTTCATGGCGCGGCAGCAACGGTTCCTGGATGGCGGGCAACACCTGATCGGTGTAGCGATCGAAACGCGTTTGAAACTTGGCCGGGCTGGTGTTGGGGATCGCCTGGTAACTGCGATCAAACAGGTCATCGAGGCTGACACGGCCCTGATCGATATCCGCTTCGAAGCGCGCGGCAATCTGGCTGGCGCCTTCGCGGGCCAGGTCATAAATCCGTTGGTGGTAGTCATCCAGTCCGACTTCGGCCAGACGCTCGCTGATGGTTTCGGCCTGACCCTCCATTTGCACTGCTGCCTGAGCCAGGCGCTTAGTCTGTTGGTCGCTGATCGCCAGGTCGCTGCGCATCTGTTCGATGGCATGGAACAGGCTGTCGAGTTGTTCGCGGTTGGTGTCCGCGCCCTTGGCGATTTCCCCGACTTGATGCTCGACGCCGGCGGCCAGGCGCGCAATGTTTTCCAGGTGCTGACCGGTGTGCTCGACCTGCTCGACACCGGTGTCGAGGTCGCTGGACAGTTGGCGGATCTGCTCCACCACCTGCGCCGTGCGTTGCTGGATATCGGCGACCATCTCCCCGACTTCGCCAGTCGCCGTCGCCGTGCGCGCCGCCAGTCCGCGAACTTCATCCGCCACCACCGCGAACCCGCGACCATGTTCCCCGGCCCGAGCCGCTTCAATCGCGGCGTTCAAGGCCAGCAGGTTGGTCTGACTGGCGATGGACTGAATCACCAGGGTGACCCGTTGAATATCGTCACTGCGCAGGCTCAGGGCTTCGATCAGTTCACGGCTGTTACTGGCGCGCTGACTGAGCTGATGCATGCGGCTGATGGACTCGACCAGTTCCGTGCGCCCTGCCGCGCTGCTCTGATGAGCTTCGCTGGCGGCACTGAGGGCTTCGCGGCTGAGTTTCGAGGTGGCTTGTTCGGTCGCGATCATCACTTCGGCATTACTGACGATTTGCGCCGCCGCGTCGAGTTGCGATTGCAGTTTGTCCGCCAGTTGCTTGACCGAAAAGGCCACGCCTGCGGCCGACAACGCGTTATGACTGGTGGTATAGGAAAGATCGCGAGTCAACTCGGCGATAGCGCTGGCGCCGTCGACCGTTGTTGCTTCGGGCGTGGCGCGCGAGCGCAAGCGAGGCAGCCAGATCACCAGCACCGCCAGTGGCAGACAAAGGTAAAGCGACCAGCCACCCAGCGCCATGCCACACAGCAAGAGCATCAGGGCGATGCTTTGCAGGGTTGGCGTCAGCCAAAGGTTTTTCGGCAAAAACACTGGTGCAGGCACTGCCGCAACCAGAGATCCGTCTCTCGTCATCTTCGTCACCCCATGTACCTTCTAATTGTTGTGACTGCATTAAACGCCACTACAGGGCCATTATCTATGGTCCATTAGTAGTGGGCGTTGCAGCAGGTCAATAGAAGTACGCGAGCTTTTCGCAGACGACAAAAAGCATCGCGGGCAAGCTCGCTCCCATAAGTTCGATGTGAACCCTGTGGGAGCGTGGCTTGCCCGCGATGCGGGGCGTTACGGAATCAGGCCTGACGCTGGTGCTTGTCGATCTGTTCGTGACGCTCTTGCGCTTCGATGCAGTATTTGGTGGTCGGGCTGATCAGCAGGCGTTTCAGGCCGATGGCCTCGCCGCTGTCGTCGCACCAGCCGAAGCTGTCTTCTTTGATGCGTTCCAGAGCCTGTTCCAACTGAGGCAGCATGCGCTGGTCGCGATCGATCGCATTCACCAGCCAGGTGCGCTCTTCTTCGACAGAAGCAGCGTCGGCCGGATCGGCTGGAGTGTCCAGGCTCTCGATGGCGATGCGATTCTGTTCGATGCGCTCATGGGTTTCGACTTTCATGTTCTGCAACAGCTCGTAGAAAAAAGCATGTTGCTCGGCATTCATGTAGTCATCCGCCGGCATGGCCAGCAACTTGTCCTTTGTCATTGATATCTCTATAAAAAAACGTGCATTAAGGCGAATTAGGGAGCGTTCCGGTGGACCAGGTCTGGCCATCGGAAAGGCGCCGTCTACTCCAAGCGCCACCCGGCACTCAATTTACGAGGGCCGGCAGTCTAAGGCCGACTTGAGGCCTCAGCAACTGAAAAGACAGCGAATTTGTCCGACAAAGCCCGGAAAGTGCTCTATGGCAGCCTTTGCGATGGTTATCGGAGTGCGTTTATAGCAAGAAATTCAATCGAGCGGCTGTATAGAGAAGACAAACGGCTGCGCCACGCGGGTCAGGCGTGGCGCATTGGCTGTCCGCTCTACGACTCAGCGCTTGAGTTTACGCTTGTTGCGGTATTGGTCGATCACGACCGCCACCACAATAATCAGTCCCTTGATGATGTCCTGAATATACGCATCAACCCCGACAAAGGTAAACCCGCTGGCCATCACCCCGAGAATCAACGCACCGATCACGGTGCCGGTGATGCGCCCGACGCCACCGGCCAGGCTGGTGCCGCCGATCACCGCCGCGGCAATCGCGTCCAGCTCATAGGACATGCCCATCCCCGCCTGCCCGGTCGCCGCACGTGCCGAGGCCACGACACCCGCCAGACCGGCCAGCAACCCGGCGATGCTGTAGACAATCACCAAGTGACGCTTGACGTTGATCCCCGAGGTGCGCGCCGCCTGCATGTTGCCGCCGATGGCGTAGGTGTACTTGCCGTACTTGGTGTAGCGCAGGGCAATGTGAAAGATCACCGCGACCACCAGGAAAATGATCACCGGCATGGCGCCATGACCGATGGCCGTGTAGGAATCCGAGAGCATGCTCACCGGCTGCCCTTCGGTGTAATAACGCGCCAGGCCACGCGCCGAGACCATCATGCCGAGGGTGGCAATGAACGGCGGAATCCCGGTGATGGCAATGATGCTGCCGTTGATCGCGCCCGCCAGCAGCCCGACACCTAGCCCGGCGATCACTGGTATCCACACGGGCAAGTCGGTCAGTGAAGGAAACACCGCTCGGGCGAAATCCGAGGTCTGGGCCAGACTCGCAGCGATCATCGCTGACAGCGCCAGCACCGAGCCGGAGGACAGGTCGATACCGGTGGTGATGATCACCTGGGTCACGCCAATCGCCAGCAGGCCGATGATCGACACTTGCAGGATCATCAGCACCAGGCGCTGGGAGTTCATCAGGAAGCTCTGGTCGCGCACGATCCAGCCGAAGACTTCGAAGACCAGGCCGATGCCAATCAGCACCAGGAAGATACTCAACTCGGTCGGAAAGCGCCGACGACTCTTGACCGGTGCCGTTGCTGGCTTGTTTTCCAGTATCGCGTTCATAACCCACCTTCAATAGAAAACTGTGTGGCGAGGGAGCTTGCCTTAGTGAACCGCGGACATGCCCGAGGCCAGTTGCATGACTCGTTCCTGGGTCGCTTCGCTGCGGTCGAGGGTGCCCATCAGGTCGCCCTCGTGCATGACCATCACCCGGTCGCTCATGCCGAGCACTTCCGGCAGCTCCGAGGAAATCATGATCACCGCCATGCCTTCGCTGGCGAGGTAGGAGATCAGCCGGTAGATCTCGGCCTTGGCGCCGACATCGATGCCGCGGGTCGGCTCGTCGAGGATCAGGATGCGTGGATTGGTCATCAGCCAGCGCGCCAGCAAGGCTTTCTGCTGGTTGCCGCCGGACAAGGTGTCGATGCACTGCTCAAGCGACGGGGTTTTCACCCGCAGTTTCTTGCACATGTCTTCGCACAAGACCCGCAAAGCTTTCTGCTGGATGAAGCCGTGGCCGGCGTAATGCGGCAGCACCGCCATTTCCATGTTCTCCAGCACCGACAGGCACGGGAACAGGCCGCTGAGCTTGCGATCCTCGGTCAGCAAGGCGAAGCCCTTCTCGATCGCCATGTGCGGATCGCTGATGCGCACCACCTGGCCATCGAGGCGAATCTCGCCACCGTCGCTCGGAGTGATGCCGAAAATTGCTTCGGCGACGTTGGTGCGGCCCGAGCCCATCAACCCGGCGATGCCGAGGATCTCGCCGGCATGCAGGTCGAAGGACACCCCTTTGAAAATGCCGTCCAGCTTGAGGTCGCGCACCGACAGCAACAGATCGCCAATCGGTTTCTCCCGCACCGGGAACAACTGGCTCAGCTCGCGACCGACCATCATCGAAATCAGGCTGTCGCCGTCCATGCTGTCGGCCCGTTGCAGGCCGATGTAGGCGCCGTCACGGAACACCGCCACTTCATCGGCGATGGCGAACACTTCGTTCATTTTGTGGGTGATGTAGATGATGCCTTTGCCCTGGCTTTTCAGGTCGGCAATGATCGAGAACAGGTGCGCAACTTCCTTGTCGGTAATGGCCGAGGTCGGTTCGTCCATGATCAGGATGTCGGAGTCGTAGGACACCGCCTTGGCGATCTCGACCATCTGCCGCTCAGCGATGCTCAGGTTGCCGACCTGCTCCTCCGGGTCGAGGTTGATCCGCAGGCGTTCGAGCAGTTTTGCGGTGCAACGGTGCATTTCGCGGTGGTCGATCATGTGCAGGCTGTTGAGCTGCTCGCGGCCGATCCAGATATTCTCGGCGATGCTCATGTGCGGCATCAGGTTGAGTTCCTGGTGGATCATTGCGATCCCGGCCTGAAGCGCGGCCAGCGGCGTATCGAACACCACCGGTTTGCCGCGAAGGCGCAGCTCACCTGCATCCGGCTGATAAATGCCGGCGATGATTTTCATCAGGGTGGACTTGCCCGCGCCGTTCTCGCCCATCAGCGCCAGGACGGAGCCGGGGCGAACCCGAAGCTGCACGTCGGACAACGCCACCACACCGGGAAAACCCTTGCTGACGTTGATGATCTCCAGCAGGTACGGCTCATCGACAGGTAGTGCGGTTGGCTGGATACCCACCAACGGGGTGCTCGAAGCAGTCGCTGAAGCGAACATGATCAGGTACTCCATCAGCAAGGTCGCGGTGGCAACCTTGCGTGCTTATTGTTGTTATGGGGCGGACGGGCTATTTGAACGTGTCGACGTTTTGCGGCGTGATCAAGCGGTATGGCACCCACACGGCCTGTTCAACCGGCTCGTTTTTGGCCATCTTCACGGCGGTGTCGATGGAGCCGTCGGCCTGACCTTTCGCATCCTGGAACACCGAGACCGCGAGGCTGCCTTTCTTGATCGCGTTCAAGCCGTCCGGCGTACCGTCGACGCCTGCGATCAGAACGCTGCCCTTGTCGACGCCGGCCTGTTGCAGGGCCATCGCGGCACCAATGGCCATTTCGTCGTTGTTGGCCACAACCGCATCGAACTTGCGGCCCTGGGTCAGCCAGTCGTTGACCAGGGTCATGCCTTTATCCCGCAGCCAGGTACCGGTCTGTTCTTGTTCAATCTTGATGTTCGGGTATTTGGCCAGCACCTCTTTGACGCCTTTGGTGCGGTTGGTGGTGGAGTTGTTTGCGAGGTCGCCCAACAGAATCACGATGTCGCCCTTGCCGCCCATTTTGTCGGCCAGGTATTGCATCTGCATTTCACCGGCTTCCAGGTCGTTGGAGGCCACCGTGACCACGCCTTTGGGCAGCTTCAGGTCATCGGGGCGACGGTTGACGTAAACCAGCGGGATGCCGGCCTTGACGGCGGCTTCGGTGATTTTCTTGGTGGCGGCGGTGTCCACCGGGTTGACCACGATGGCATCGACTTTCTGGCTGATGAAGCTTTCGACCTGGCTCAACTGCTTGACCACGTCGCTGCGGGCGTCTTCGAATTGCAGCTGCACGCCGTCGGGATAGGACTTGGCTTTCTTGTCCATGGACTCGCGCAGGTAGGTCAGCCAGGTGTCATCGAACTGGGACATGCTGACGCCGATCTTCATGTCGGCGAGGGCAGCGCCACTGGCGAACATCAGGGACAAGGCCAGTGAGGCAAAACGGATCTTGGTCTTCATGAAAAGTCTTTCTCCACATTCTTGTTGGTTTTATGGATGAGGCGTGACGATTTTCAGTAAGCAGGCAAGCGGGAAACGCGTTTAAAACCTGTGCGAGGCAGTTCGCTGGAAATGACTTTATTGGAATATTATTTCTATATCAACTCATTTTAGAATTTTATTCTGATTTTATTCCATGACGCTCAAACGGGCCCAATTCCACCACCTGGCGCCGCTCGAAGCTCAGCCGCGCAGCGTCTAGAACACGGGTGGCCGCCAGTGCATCACGGGCATCCACGGGCAGTGGGCCACCGCTCTGTAACGCGGTTTGTAGCTGCAAATAGAACTGATTCCAGCCCCCGCGCTCCGACGGCACCCGTTCACGCACTTCGCCCTGTTCGAACCAGCCCCAGCGGCGATGCTCCTCCACGCCCCAGCGCTCACCCTCGGATTTCGGCGATAGCCCGGCGAGCGCTGAGGCTTCCTGCCCGTCCAGGCCATCGACGCTGTAACAACCTTGAGTGCCGGTTACGCGAAAACGCGGGCCGGGGGTGTTTTGCAGGCAACTGCCGCCCAGGTGCGAGATCACTCCGTTGGCGTGTGTCAGGGACACAAAGAAGCCGTTGTCGAAGGCCTGGTCTTTTTCCAGGTAATCCAGTTCGGCGTACACCCGGGTCACCGGGCCGAACAGCAGCAACGCCTGATCCACCAGATGACTGCCAAGATCGCGCAGGAAGCCGCCGCCACTGCTGTTGTTTACCGACTGCGGCGAGTAACGCTCAATCCGCGATTCGAAACGGGTGACCTTGCCCAGGGCGCCGGACTCGATGAGTTTGCGCACGGTGAGGAAGTCCGAGTCCCAGCGGCGATTCTGGTAGACGCTGAGCTGTACGCCCTGGCGCTCGGCCATGGTGATCAGGGTCTGGGCTTGCTGAGCATCGGCGGCAAACGGCTTGTCGCTGACCACCGCCACGCCGTGTTCGATGCCGTCGAGTACCAATGCCGGGCGGCCCTTGAGCGGCGTCGACACCACCAGCACATCGATCCCGGCTTCGACCAATTGGCCGATGCTGTCGAAGGCCGGTACGCTCGGGTATTCCGCCGCCAGCAACTGCCGGCGTTCCGGGGAACGGGTGACCACGCCCACGAACGTCGCCGCCGGCAGGCTGCTGATCAGCGGAGCATGGAAAAACCGGCCGCCATGGCCGTAACCGACAAGTCCGATGCGCATGAGTGAATTTTCCTTATAAATAGAACGCAGTCCCTGTGGGAGCGGGCTTGCCCGCGATGACGGCAGCACATTCAACATCTCTGTGACTGACGGATCGCTATCGCGGGCAAGCCCGCTCCCACAGGGGATTGTGGTTAGCCGTAAAAATGGGGGCGGTCTGGCAGGGTGAGTTTTACGATTTGACCGCTGTTTTGGGCTTCGATGCAGGCGTCGGCAGCGACGGCGGCGGCGAAGCCGTCCCATGCTGACGGGCCACCGACCTGCCCCGCTCGCACGCCATCAATGAACGCCTGCAACTCGACGTCATAGGCCGCGATGAAGCGATCCTTCCAGTCCATCAAAATCGCGTTCGACAACTTCGCGCCACTGCGCAGTTGAACCTGCGAAGGCTCCGGCAGTTTGGCGATGCCGGTCTCCCCCACTACTTCGCACTGGATGTCGTAGCCGTACTGGCAGTTGACGAACACTTCCACGTCGATGCGTGTGCCCTTGGCGGTTTCCAGCAACACAATCTGCGGGTCTTTCAAATGCGCGAGGGCCTTGCTGCTCTTGCGTGGGAACACCACTTGCACGGACACGTAATCGTCATCGAGCAACCAGCGCAGCACGTCGAGTTCGTGGATCAGCGTATCGGTGATGGCCATGTCGGTCTTGTAGTTCTCGCCCACGGTCGGGTTGCGGTGCGCGCAATGGAGCATCAACGGTTCACCGATCTGACCGCTGTCGATCACCGTTTTGAGTGCGCGATAGCCTTCGTCATACGGGCGCATGAAACCGACCTGAACCAGGCGCTTGCCGTGGGCCACTTCGGCCTCAACGATGTTGCGACAGCCTTCGGCGGTGACGGCCAGGGGCTTCTCGCAAAACACTGGTTTGCCCGCCGCAATCGCCGCCAGCACAAACGCTTCGTGGCTCGGGCCCCAGGAGGTGACGAGGATCGCTTCGACTTCCGGCGCCTGGATCAGCGCGTGGCCGTCGGGGTAGACCTCGGCGGTCAGATTCAGGTCGGACACCACTTTGGCGGCTTGCTGCAAATTGATGTCGGTGACGGCGACCACCTGGCTGTTGAGCAAGGTCTGGCTGCAACGACGAATGTGATCCTGGCCGATGGCCCCGGTGCCGATGACGCCTAACTTTAATGACATGTAAGGACTCCTTATGTTCGATTCAGGGCAATCAGTACTGACGGGCCTTGGCCAGTCGTTCATTGAGGTTCTTGGCCACCGCGTTGGTGCTGGCGCTGGTGGAGACTTGCGCCACGCCGACCCGCCACCACGACAGGTAGCCGTGAATCATGGTTTTGGGCAGGACCTTGATGTCGATCAGCGTCGATACGGTCTGCAAGCGCGCATCCGCCAGTGCAGCTCTCAGCTCTTCAACGGTGTTCACTTTGTAAGTCTTGCAGCCATAGGCCGCCGCGCTCATGGCGAAATCCACCGGCACAAAACCGCCATCGAGCTTGCCGGTGTCGGGGTTGCGGAAACGGAACTCGGTGCCGAAGCTGTCCATGCCGTTGCCCATCTGCAAGTTGTTGATGCAGCCGAAGGTCATGTTGTCGAGCAGCACCACGTTGATTTTGCGGCGCTCCTGAATCGACGTCGCCAGCTCCGAGTGCAGCATCATGTAAGAGCCGTCGCCGACCAGCGCGTAGACCTCGCGCTCGGGCTCAGCGAGCTTCACGCCCAAGGCGGCGTTGACCTCGTAGCCCATACAGGAATAACCGTATTCGACGTGGTAAGTGTTCACCCCCTTGCTGCGCCAGCTGCGCTGCAAGTCACCGGGCAGGCTGCCGGCGGCGGCGACGATCACGGCGTCATCGGCGAGGGTTTCGTTGAGCACGCCGAGCACGCGGCTCTGGGTCAGGCACGAGCCGGTCAGTTCGATGAATTCGCGCAGTACGGCCGGGTCCATGTGGTCGTTGATTTCCGGGGAGAAGTCTTGAGACTGGTACTCGATCTGATAGAGCCGATCGACCTCCTCATCCAGTTGGGCCTTGGCCTGACGCGGTTGATCGCCCCACGCGGAACGGTAATCGCCCAGTGCTTCGGCCAGCGCCAGCAAACCGGTTTTCGCATCCGCCAGCAGTTGCACGCCATCCAGTTTCAGGGCATCGCACGGGCTGATGTTGAGGTTGAGAAACTGCACGTCCGGATGCTGGAACAGGGATTTCGACGCGGTGGTGAAATCGCTGTAGCGGGTGCCGATGCCGATGATCAGATCGGCGTCTTTTGCCAGCAAGTTCGCCGCCAGGCACCCGGTTTCGCCAATCCCGCCGACGTTCAGCGGATGGCTGGACACCACCGCGCTTTTGCCGGCCTGGGTCTCGGCGAAGGGAATGTCGAAGCGTTCGGCAAACGCCTGTAATGCCGCGTTGGCCCCGGAGTATTTGACCCCGCCACCGCAAATGATCAGCGGCTTGCGCTTGCCTTTGAACAGCGCCAAGGCATCGCCGAGCATCGCTTCGGTGGCCGGACGACGCTCGATTCGGTGCACGCGTTTTTGCAGGAAGTAATCGGGATAGTCGTAGGCTTCGGCCTGCACGTCTTGCGGCAGGGCCAGGGTCACCGCGCCGGTTTCGGCCGAGTCGGTGAGCACGCGCATGGCGTGGATCGCCGCGGTCATCAGCTGCTCGGGACGGTTGATGCGGTCCCAGTATTTGCTCACGGCCTTGAACGCATCGTTGGTGCTGATGCTCAGGTCGTGGAACTGTTCGATTTGCTGCAACACCGGGTCCGGCTGGCGGCAGGCGTAGACATCGCCGGGCAACAGCAGCAAGGGAATGCGGTTAGCGGTGGCCGTCGCGGCGGCGGTCAGCATGTTCGCAGCACCCGGGCCTACGGATGAGGTACAGGCGTAGATTTTGCGCCGAAGGTTTTGCTTGGCGAAGCCGATGGCGGCGTGGGCCATGCCTTGTTCGTTGCGGCCTTGATGGACGATCAGGTCGCCGCTGTCCTGCTCCAGGGCCTGCCCGAGGCCGAGCACGTTGCCGTGGCCGAAAATCGTGAAGATCCCGGCGACGAATTTGCTCTGGACGCCGTCGACCTCGATGTACTGGTTATCGAGGAATTTCACCAGAGCCTGGGCCATGGTCAGTCTTGTTGTGGTCATAACTGATCCTTCAATACACGCAGAAAACTTGTAGGGGTTCTTCATTAGCCTTGGGATTTTTGTAGGTGATTCATGCTTGCTCCAATGGCCTGCTCGATGTTGGCCAGGCCATGGACGCTGTCGGCAAACGGTTCGAATGACAGGTAGCCGCTGTAACCGCCGCTGAGCAAGGTGTCGATCTGTGCGGCATTGCCAAGAATGTCGCCCTCGCCCACCAACACTCTATGGCCGTCGCGTATCGTCGCCAACGGCGCCTCGGCATCCTCGACACCGGAGATATGCACCAGCCCGGTCAGCTCGGGGAAAAACTCCTGCTCACACGCCAGGTGATGATGAAAGGTGTCGTGGACGAGCCGGAACACATCCAGCCCACCGACTACCTTGATCGCTTCCACCGCCGTGCGTTTAAGCCGCAGCGAGCATTCTTCGAAACCCAACGGCTCGATGAAACCGAGAATGCCGTGATCGCGCAGGATCGGCGCCAGTTCACTCAAGGCGGTGCGCAAACCTGAAGCGCGCTCGGCTTCGCTACGAGTATCCGCGCGATCATTCAGCGGGCACATGACCAACCCCTGCGCGCCGCAATCACGAGCATAAGCCGCCAGTTTCAAGGCCAGCGTCCGGCGCTCGTCATTCCACACATCAAACGGGTACAGCGCGTTGATCGACAGCACGCTGATGCCTTGGGCCACGCACAACTCACGGACATGCGCGGCCGAGGTGCCGTCCTCGATCTCGACGCCTTTAAGGTCGTTGCGAATCTCGATGGCGTCAGCCTTGAGGGCCACCGCCAGGTTGATGAACGCGGGCAGGGACAAACGTGGGGCGACCATACGGTTCAAGGCGAAACGCAGGGGTTTGCTCATTATTGTTGTTCTCCGCACAGATGAATCACTTGGCTGTCGGCATGCTGAATTCAGGGCCCTTGGCGATGCTGTCGGGCCAGCGTTGCATCACGCTTTTGTAGCGGCTGTAGAAGCGGATGCCTTCTTCGCCATAGGCGTGATGGTCGCCGAACAGCGAGCGTTTCCAGCCGCCAAACGAGTGCCAGGCCATGGGCACCGGAATCGGCACGTTGATGCCGACCATACCGACCTTGATGGTGCGCGCAAACGCCCGGGCGATGCCGCCGTCGCTGGTGAAACACGACACGCCGTTGCCGAATTCGTGGGCGTTGATCAATGCCACGGCGCTGGCGAAGTCCGGGACGCGGACGATGCCCAGCACCGGGCCGAAGATCTCTTGCTGATAGATGCTCATCTCGGTCGTGACGTTATCGAACAGCGTCGCGCCGACGAAGAAGCCGTTCTCCGCGCCCGGCACCTTGAACCCACGACCGTCGACAATCAGCTGCGCACCCTGCGCCACGCCCTGATCGATAAACCCTTCGACCTTGGCCTTGTGTTCAGCCGTCACCAACGGCCCCATGTCGCTGTCGCCCTGCATGCCGTTGCCGACCTTAAGCTGATCGATGCGCGGCAGCAGCTTGGCAATCAGCTGGTCACCGACATCACCCACCGCCACGGCAATCGAGATCGCCATGCAGCGCTCGCCGGCCGAGCCGTAAGCCGCGCCGATCAAGGCGTCTGCGGCCTGGTCCAGATCCGCGTCGGGCATGACAATCATGTGATTCTTCGCCCCGCCCAGCGCCTGAACGCGCTTGCCGCGCGAGGTGGCTTGCTGGTGGATGTACTCGGCAATCGGCGTCGAGCCGACAAAGGAAATCGCCTCGATGTCCGGGTGTTGCAGCAGCGCATCGACCGCTGTCTTGTCGCCCTGGACCACGTTGAACACGCCGTCCGGCAAACCGGCTTCGGTCAACAAACGGGCCATCAGCAAGCTGGCGGACGGGTCGCGTTCGGAGGGCTTGAGGATGAAGCAGTTACCGGTGACCAGCGCCAGCGGGATCATCCACAGCGGCACCATCACCGGGAAGTTGAACGGCGTGACCCCGGCGCACACGCCCAGTGGCTGGCGCAGGTTCCAGTTGTCGATGCCGCCGCCGATGTTGTCGCTGAATTCGGTTTTCAGCAGGCTCGGCGCGCCACAGGCGTATTCGACGATCTCGATGCCACGGGTGACTTCGCCCTTGGCGTCGGAGAACACCTTGCCGTGTTCGCGGCTGATGATTTCGGCCAGTTCATCGTGATGACGGTCGAGCAATTCCTTGAACTTGAACATCACCCGCGAACGGCGCAGGGACGATTGCTCGGACCAGGCCGGGAACGCTTTCAGGGCCGAGGCAACGGCGTCATCGACGGTTTTCTCGCTGGCCAGCCCGACACGCGCTTGCACCTCGCCGGTGGCCGGGTTGAAGACATTGCTGAACCGCTCGCTGCCGCTGTCTTGCACTTGACCGTCGAGGTAATGGCCGATGACCGGGGCGTTGCTCATTGTTCTTGTTCTCCGTGCAGAAAGTGGATCAGAGGTCGAGCAGCCAACTGTGCTGCGGATCGTTATGGAACTGCCAGACGCGTTTCGGCCCGGCCATCACGTTCAGGTAATACGACTCGTAGCCGTAGGGCACGCTGACCGGGTGATAGCCCTTGGGCACGACCACGAGGTCGCTGTTTTCCACGGCCATGGCTTGATCGATGCTGCGGTCGTCGGTGTAGACGCGCTGGAACACGAAACCCTGGGGCGGGTTGATCTGGTGGTAATAGGTTTCTTCGAGAAAGCTCTGGTGCGGCAAATCGTCGGTATCGTGCTTGTGCGGCGGGTAGCTCGATGAGTGCCCCGACGGCGTGCGCACTTCCACCACCAGCAGCGAATGGGCGGGCTCGGTGTCTGGCAGGATGTCGCAGACGTAACGGGTGTTGGCACCCTTGCCGCGCACGCTGCGTTTCATAGTGTCGGGTTTTATCAGCCGAGGGCCGAGGCCTTTTTCGGTTGAGCCCGGTGCGGCGCAGACGGCGATCTGCACATCGCTCAACGCAACGACCTGAGCCTGACTGCCCGGCGGCAGATAAGCGGCAAACGGCGATTTGTCTTCGAACACCGACTGGCGATCACCGAGGTTGTCCCAGTCGAACGCGCCCTGCCCCGGCGCTTCGCCCTTGATGCTGACCCGGCCGCTGAGCAGCACCAGGCACAGCTCTTTATCGCCCGCCGCCACTGGCAAGGTTTCGCCCAGGCTCAAGCGGTAAGCGGCGAAGCCGACATATTCCAGCTCACCTTTACCCAACTCGACCATGGTCCGGCCACGGGCGTTGCTTTTGACCAGCAGGCTCATAGCGCAACCCTCTCGTCGAGCAAGGCACGCAAGGTGTCGTAGCCTTTTTTCGCGTAGACGTAACTCGGTGCCACGGCCGGGTCTTGCTCGGCCTCAACCACCAGCCAGCCGTGGTAATCGTTGGCCAGCAACACATCGAGCAGCGCGGCGAAGTCGATGTCACCATCGCCGGGCACGGTGAAGGTGCCGTTGATGATGCAGTCGGGAAAGCTCCACAGGTTATTGCGCGCCAGTTGCACCACCGGTTTGCGCACGTCCTTGAAATGCACGTGGCAGATGCGTTCGATGTGTTTGCGCAAGACGTGCAACGGCTCGCCGCCGCCCATGTAGCAATGGCCCGAATCGAACAGCAGACCGACTTCGCTGCCGCTCAGTGCCATCAGCTTGTCGATGTCGGCCGGGGATTCTACGTAAGCGCCCATGTGGTGGTGATAGGCCAGGCGCACGCCTTGGGACAGGGTGAAACGCGCCAGTTCGGTGAGCTTGTCGGCGTATTCCTGCCAGGCCTGCTCGGTGTGGAAGCGCGGGCGTTCCACCAAGGGGATGCGCTGACCCTGAATCGAGTCGGCCACTTCACCGTAAACCAGCACCTTGGCGCCGTTCTTCGCCAGCAGCTCGACATGGCTGCCAATGGCGTCAATTTCTTCGGCCACCGAACGGCGCGCCAGACGGCTGGAATACCAGCCGGACACCAGCGCCAGACCGTAAGGCCGCAGCACGTCCCCGACGCCTTTGGCATCCTTGGGGAATTTGCCGTTGAGTTCGAAACCTTCGTAACCGATCTCCTTGCCTTCGCTCAACGCAGTGCTCAGCGGCGTCTCGCCACCGAGGGACGGCAGGTCGTCGTTGCTCCAGGAGATCGGGTTGATGCCAATTCGAATAGCGGGCATGGCTGCACCTTTTGTTGTTGTACACACATCAGTAAGAACGACACAAAACCCTGTGGGAGCGGGCTTGCTCGCGAAAGCGGTGTGTCAGGCGACATCAACGTTGAATGTGCCGCCGTCTTCGCGAGCAAGCCCGCTCCCACAAGGGGTCAGCGTCAGTCCATCAAGCGCGGGCGGTGCGCCAGGCGTTGATGAGTTCGACGAAGGTGCCCTGCACCTGGTGGATCAGCGCCTCATCATCGATTTCACCTGCCAGCCACGCGCGGCTCGGTTCCTGGAAAATCGTCCTCCCCACCGCGAACCCGCGACAGGTCTGGCTCTGGCTCGCTTGTTGAAACCCTTCGGCCAGTGCCGCCGCCGGCGCATTCAGCCCCAGCAACACCACGCCCCGGCAATACGGATCTCGCTCCTGAATCAACTCATCAAGCTGCTTCCACTCCTCGGCGCTCTGCGCTTCGATCTTCCACCACGCCGGGTAAATCCCCAGGTTGTAGAGGCGTTTCAGCGCGCGATACAGCACGTCCGGGTGCGGCGACGGATGATCCTTGGGCGGGATGATTTCCAGCAGCAGTTCATGGCCGCTGACCTGGGAAGCCTGGTACAACCCCTTGATCTGCGCTTCCTGTTCCAGGCGCAGCAACGGCTCGTCATCGGGATGAAATTGCACCAGGCACTTGATGATTTGCTCTTGCGGCCAGGCAATCAGGTTGCTGCCAATCGAGCGCCCATGTTCGAACGCCAACGGCCGCGAGCCCTGCACTTCCACCGGCCGCGCCACCCACCAGCCGCGCCCTGTAGCGGCGTTCAGCGAGTCCTGGCCGAAACGTTGATCGGCCAGTAACCCGACATCAGCCTCGATCCCTTGCTCACGCAAATCCGCTTCAACCCGCTCCACGGCTTTGATAAAGAGTTGCTTGAGTTCGCAGATGGCGTTGAGGTCGCGACCACCCTTGTGCGCCAGTTCCACCAGTTGTCCACGGTGATCAAAGGCAAAAATGAACAGTTGCTTCCACTGTTTGCGCGGGACGCTGACCTGATGCAGACGCTGCAGCACGTCGTCCTGATCCGGCCGGGTGATCGGCACCGGGCTGTTGAACAGGTAATCGAGTTCGGCACGGGTCGGCATCGCTGGGGCACAGGCATGACGCGACACCACCAGCCCACCGCAGGCATTGGCCAACTGGCAGCAACGTTCATCGCTGGCGTCCTCCAGCCAACCGCTGAGGAAACCCGACATGAATGCATCGCCGGCCCCCAACACGTTGAGCACTTCAACCCGCACGCCAGGGTAAATCGCCCCGTCTTCAAGCCGCACCGGAATCACCCCGTGGATCACCGTGCAACCCTGCGGCCCGAGCTTGACCACCAACGTGGCATCACTCAGGCGCCGAACATTGCGCAACGCCGTGAGCAAATCCTCCGAACCGCCCGCAATCAAAAACTCTTCTTCAGTGCCGACAATCAGGTCAAAACGCGGCAGGATTTTCTGCACATGCTGGCTGACATTCTGGTCAGCCACAAAGCGCGTCTCCCCATCAGCCTTGCCCGCCAGCCCCCACAGCACCGGCCGATAATCGATATCCAGCACCCGTTTGACGTTGTGCTTCTCGGCGTAATCCAGCGCCTGGATGCTCGCCTTGTAGACGCCGTCGGTGGAGAAATGGGTGCCGGTGATCAGCAAGGCTTTGCTGGAGGCAATAAAGGCTTCGCTGATGTCTTCGGCCCGCAACGCCATGTCGGCGCAGTTTTCGCGGTAGAAGACTAAAGGAAAGGTTTCGCGGTCCTTGAGACCGAGCAGGACCATGGCGGTCAGGCGCTCCGGATCGACTTTGACGCCGCTGACGTCACAGCCCTCACGCGCCAGGGACTCCAGAAGAAAGCGGCCCATGTGGTCGTCCCCTACCCGGCTCAACATCGCCGATTTCAGGCCCAGCCGCGCAGTGCCGAACGCAATGTTGGCGGACGATCCCCCAAGGTATTTGGCGAAGCTTGAAACATCTTCCAGCCGCGCCCCGACTTGCTGCGCATAGAGGTCGACGCCAAGGCGCCCCAGGCAAATCAGATCCAATTGACGCCCACTGGCAAAACGAGTCTGGCCCATGCTGGCTCCTGTTATTTTTATCAGCCTGCGTTCGGGGCGTTTCAGGCGCCGAACGCTCTTGGTGGGATGCAGACTAAAACGACCGGGACCGAACAATCAATAATTATTCCAAATAATTTTTACGTGGAATATTTTTTCCAATAAACTTTTACAAAAGCATTCCAGACACAGTGCATCGTTTCAGCAAACCGCATGCCGGCCGCAAGCTCAAGATTTTATTCCGGCCTACCCTGTAGACTGCGCACAGCCAACCTATTGTCAGGGGACGACGCAACCGTCAGCCCTATAAGAACAAGCCAGAAGGATTCCCTATGTCCCGCACCGATCAGCCGGCTACGACCGAGAGCACGCCCGACAGCGATCTCGTCAGCCCCCCGATCAATGCCGAGCGTCTGCTGCAGCTGATCACCAATGAATACGAAAGCCTGCCGCGCCAGCTCAAACGCATCGCCAGCTACATGAGCCAGCAAAGCGACCGGATCATGGTCGACCGCATCAGCGACATCGCCCGCGAGTGCGAAGTGCACCCGTCGGCCATCGTGCGGTTCTCCCAGCGCTTCGGGTTCAGCGGTTTCAGCGAAATGCAGGCCCTGTTCCGCGAGGCGTATACGCACAAGACCACGCCGGTGCAGAACTACCAGCAACGCATCCGCAGCATGATCGCCAACAAATCGCAGAAAGCCAGCGGCGGCGACCTCGCCCGCGAGTGCATCGACGCGACCCTGTCGGGCATCGAACGGCTGGGGCTGGAACTCGATGACCAGGCCTTCGACAAAGCCGTGGACCTGGTGGTCAACGCCGACAACATCTACGTGGTCGGCGTGCGCCGCTCCTTCGCCGTCGCCGATTACCTGGTCTACAACCTGCAACACACCAACAAACGCATCCATCTGGTCTCCGGCCTCGGCGGCAGCTACCGCGAGCAGATGCGCAGCGTGCGCGCCAATGACCTGGTCATCGCCATCAGCTTCACGCCCTACGGCAAGGAAACCCAACACTGCCTGCGCATCGCCCAGCACAACCAGGCGAAAACCCTGATCATCACCGACAGCAATCTCTCGCCGCTGGCCAAACGCGCCAACACCGTGCTGCTGGTCAACGAAGGCAGCTCGTTCGCCTTCCGCTCGTTGAGCGCGACGCTGTGCCTGTGCCAGGCGCTGTTCATCGCCGTGGCCTATCGCCTGGAATTGAAGGTCGACGAGATACACGAGCAAGTCGGTTTCGAGGATTAGCCCCGCGCCGTTTGCACGTCGCCGAACCTCAGCTAAGGTAGTCCATCCCGACATGGACACCTGAAGGAGCGGCGCTATGAAACTGATCGGCATGCTGGATTCGCCCTACGTGCGGCGCGTGGCCATTTCCGCCAGACACCTGGGCATCGACCTGGATCACGAGTCGGTTTCGGTGTTCCGCCACTTCGAGCACTTCCAGCAGATCAACCCCGTGGTCAAGGCGCCGACCCTGGTGCTGGACGACGGCGAGGTGTTGATCGACTCGACGCTGATCATCGACTACCTCGAAGCCCTGGCCGCCCCCGGAAAAAGCCTGATGCCCGCCGACCTCAAGCAACGGCTGCGCGCATGGCGCCTGATCGGGCTCGGGCTGGCGGCGTGCGAAAAATCCGTTCAGCTCTACTACGAACGCAACCTGCGCCCGGCCGAAATTCAATACCAGCCGTGGGTTGAGCGGGTTGAAGGTCAACTCGCAGCAGCCTATTCAGCGCTTGAACGCGAACTGGAAAAACAGCCACTGGCAAACGGCGCCTTGATAGAGCAAGACGGCATCACCCTCGCCGTCGCCTGGAGCTTCACTAACCTGGTGACACCGGACCAAGTCGACGCCTCACGCTTCCCGCGCATCGCCGAATTCACCGCGCAGGCAGAAAAGCTTGAGGCCTTCATCAGTACCCCGATAACCTGACCGGCCCCCTCGAACGGACCCGACCATGACCGCCGCCGAACAACCTGCCCCGGCGCTGCACGACGGGTCCGCTAGGCGCTTTCTGCGACTTGCGACGAGTACGCAGGATAATCGATGTAGCCATGCGCTCCCCCGCCGTAGTAAGCCTCCCTTCCCGCTTCGGCCAGTGGCCAGCCATGGCGCAAGCGATTGACCAGATCGGGATTGGCTATAAACGGCCGGCCAAAAACCACCAGGTCGCTTAATCCTTCTTCGATGGCCTGCTGCGCGGTTTCAAGGGTGAACCCGCCCGACACCATCAAGGTGCCGTCGTAAGCTGCGCGGAAGTCTTTTTGAAAGTCTGGCGTGCCGAGATGGCTCGCATGCAAGTAGGCAATCTGGCGTTGCGACAGTGCTCCGGCCAGAGCGAGCCAAGTGGCCTCTTCGCCATCGAACGGGTGCAGATCCGCCAGGTGGGCAAAAGGCGACACGCGCACACCCACCTTCGAACCGCCGATCTGCGCACTCACCGCATCGACCGTCTCAAGCAGTAATCGCAGGCGATTCGCGATCGGTGCACCACCGTAACGGTCTTCACGCGTGTTGAAGCCGCCGTTGATGAACTGTTCAAACAGATACCCGTTGCCGGCGTGAATTTCGACGCCGTCAAAACCTGCCGACAGGGCATTGGCCGAGGCCAGGCGAAAGTCTGCAATGACCTGCCGAATCCCCTCGGCATCCAACGCCACGGGCGCACTCGCCGGAACTTGCGCAGGCTTGCCGTCGCTGTCGTAGGCATGCACCAACGTTTGACTGGCGGGCATGGCCACAGGCGCGACAGGTGAGCGTCCTTCCAACAAGGAAGAATGCGAGACGCGCCCCACATGCCAGAGCTGGAGGAACATGCGTCCCCCGGCTTGATGAACCGCATCAGTCACCCGCTTCCAGCCTTTAATTTGCGCTGTGCTGTGGATCCCCGGGGTGTACAGGTAGCCGCGTCCCAGTGGAGAGACCTGCGCACTTTCACTGATGATCAAACCGGCTCCGGCGCGCTGGGCGTAATAGGTCGCCATGTCTTCAGACGGCACGGTGCCCTCGACGCGAGCGCGGGTCATCGGCGCCATGACGATACGATTTGGCAGCAACTGATCCGCGAGGTCATAAGAGTCGAAAAGTGATGACATGAGTGATTCCTCCGCGTGATCTCAGGCATGTGACGGGAAGTACGGCAGAACGTACTCGCCGAGTTCGTCGAGGATTTCGCCATAGGGTTGACGGCTGACCTTGGGGTTGAGCGCGATATGCGAAACCCCGGCAGATTGCGCGTGCTCCAGGTAATTGCGCAGGCCGTTGCGCCCTGCCCGGAAGCCACCCTGAATGCGCTGGAATGGCTGATCCGGGTTGTCGCTGAGGTCGAAATAGCCGCCCAGGCCCAACGGCTTAAAGGCGTTGCGGTTCTCGGCCTCCTGCACGGCGGCGCGCCAGTTCTCGCCCAACGATGCCAACCGCTCCGGGCTTTGGACGCCGGCAAGATAGCCATCAAGGTGCTGAGCCAACCATTCAACGCTCTGTTGCGCCTGGCCGACAGCAATTGACGGGACGCGGCCATACGGCGCTTTCGGCACCAGGTCCAGGTTTCCGTGTGAGCCACCGAATCGCTCGGAACGGAAACGCGGAAAGCTCTGCTCGATCAGGGTTCGAAACACCGAAAAAGCATCACGGTAGCGATCACCACGGGATTCATAATCGATGCCCAGCATCGGGTAATCACTGTATCGATCACCCGAGGACAGCCCCAACACCAGTCGACCTTCACTGAGTTGATCGAGGGACGTCGCTTGCTTGGCCAGATACATCGGATCACGGGTCGGCAGCACAATACCCGTGGTGCCCAAGACAATGCTGCGAGTGGCGGCGGCCAGGTAACCGATGTAGACCAGCGGCTCAAAGATCTGCGCCACATCGCCATAATCCGGATCGTAGAAAGGTATGTCGCGCATCCATAAGGCACCAAAGCCCAGCGCTTCGGCGCGTTGCGCCATCTCCACGTGATCACGCATGGTCGGCGCCGGTCTGCCCGGGTGGGTTTCGAGGGGCAAAATCAGGCCAATCGTGAGCGCCTGCGGTTTAAACAAGCGTTGAAAACCGGGATGGCGCTCAAGCGAAGGATGGGCCGTCGGTAACGTGGCAGGTTGAGCGGGCGACGAGAAGTGTGCGGCGGTAGTCATAATGGCAGTCCCGTGAGTGACGATGACTGACATATTTATTGATTCCTCAGGCTGGATAAACAGCAGTTCGCGACCGTTACACGGTCCGCTGAGTCCCCAATATCGCTATCTTTCCCAAGGCACTCCTGTTTCCCAACGCTCGATCAACAGGTCAATAAACCTGCGAACGCGGGGGGACAGGTGACGCTTGCTGGTGTAGACGACTCTGATGGGATCAGGCGGTGCGCGATAGGGTTTCAACACTTCCACTAACGTGCCATCGCGCAGGTCGTTACCCGTAATGTAGGTCGGCAGATGAATCAGGCCGATGCCTGCCAACGCCGCTTCTCGCGTGGCTTCTGAACTGTCGATATTCAGTCGCCCCGGCTGTTCGTAGAGATGAAGGCCGGCAGGTGCTTGGTAACGCCAGACGGTCGGCCGCTCGCCACTGAACAAAGCGATGGTGTCATGCCCGACAAGGTCAGCCGGCGTTTGCGGCACGCCGCGTTGGGCCAGATAAGCAGGCGATGCACACGTCGCGAATTGCTGCCACGCCACGGTACGGGTAAATAATTGGGAGTCATCTTTGGGCATGCCAATTCGTATGGCGATGTCGATGCCCTCTTCGACCAGATCAACAAAGCGATCGGTAAACCAGACATCCGCCCGCAGTTCGGGCCATTGCTTCAGATAAGCATCCAGAATCGGCAGAATGTGGCGTTGACCAAAGGACAGCGGTGCCGTGAGCTTAAAGGTCCCGGTTGGCCTTCCACGGCGCAAGGCCATGGTCGCATCCACTTCATCCAGGTCTTCGAGAATCTGACGCCAGCGCTCAAAGGCCACTTGCCCCTCGTCAGTCAGGCTCAGTTTGCGCGTCGTGCGATTGAGAAGCCGTGCGCCCATCCGGCTTTCCAGGCGAACTATACTTTTTCCCACCGCCGACCGGGTCAGACCGAGAGAGGCCGCCGCCGCGGTAAAGCTTCCAGCCTTTACGGCGCAGACAAATGCAGCGATGTCACCAAATCGGTTGGCTTCCATGGGTCGCTTTACTCCAGGACATGCAGAGAGTGTATGCGGAGCATGAGGCCCATAAAATTTCCTGTTCATTTATCAATAGGACCGGATCATGATCCTCAAGCGCGCAGGCTCGCAACCCTCGATAAAAGCCCCTGAAGCGTACTTCACAGGCACCGTCCGTATGGACCCACTCAACTCCCCTCCCGAACCGGCCCGAGCGTCCATCGTCAGCGTCACCTTTGAACCCGGCGCTCGTAGCGCCTGGCACACCCATCCGCTGGGTCAGACGCTGATCGTCACCGCAGGCTGCGGCTGGACGCAGTGTGAAGGCGAACCGATCGTAGAAATTCGTGCAGGCGATGTCATCTGGTGCCCGCCGGGCCACAAACACTGGCACGGAGCCAGCGCCACCACCGCCATGACCCACATTGGCGTCCAGGAAGCGCTGGACGGTGTGAGTGTCGTCTGGATGGAAAAAGTCACCGACGAGGAATATAACGTCGGTCCACCCGCGGAATGATTTGACCCATGAACCTGCAAATATCGCCGAATTCACCGCGCAAGCAGAAAAGCTTGAGGCCATCATCAGTACCCCGATAACCTGACCGGCCCCCTCGAACGGACCCGACTATGACCGCCGCCGAACAACCCGCCCCGGCGCTGAAGGAAATCTTCAACGCCGAACGCCTCAAACACATCGCCACCGAAATGACGGCGGTCTACCCGGCATTCAACGCCAAAGCCTTCCTGAAACTGGCCAACGACGGCCTCGCTGACCTGTCGATCATGCAACGCATGGCCCGCGTCAGCGAATGCCTGCACGCCGTGCTGCCGCTGGACTACGACGAAACCCTCGAAGTCCTGCGTGCCCTCGCCCCCCGCCTGAACAGCGGATTTGTCAGCATCTCGCTGCCGCATTACGTGGCGATGTATGGCACGCATGATTTCGAGCGATCGATGGAAGCGCTCAAATACTTCACCGCGTTCGGGTCGGCGGAATTTGCGATTCGGTATTTTCTGCGCAGCGATCTGCAACGGTCGTTGGCGCTGATGCAGGCATGGTCTCGGGATGAGAACGAGCATGTGCGGCGCCTGGCCAGCGAAGGCAGTCGGCCGCGCTTGCCGTGGTCGTTTCGGTTGGAACAGATTCAGAGCGATCCGACATTGGCGGCGGCGATTCTCGACAACCTCAAGGCAGATGACAGCCTTTACGTGCGCAAGTCGGTGGCCAATCACCTGAATGACATCACCAAGGACCATCCGGAGTGGGTGCTGGACTTGATTGAGGGGTGGTCGCTGGAGAACAAGCACACGGCGTGGATTGCCAAGCATGCGTTGCGCAGTTTGATTAAGCAGGGGAATCAGCGGGCGTTGGCGATTATTGGGGCGAGTGGTAAGGCTGAGGTTGAGATTGTTGGGGTGAAGGTCGAGCCGGCGGTGATTCGGTTGGGGGAGAAGATTACGTTGTCGTTTGCGGTGAAATCCACGGTGGCGGAGAGTCAGCGGTTGGTGATTGATTATGCGATTGACTACGTTAAAGCCAATGGCAGCACTTCGGCGAAGGTGTTCAAGCTTAAGGCGTTGACGTTGGGTGGTGGGGCGACTGAACGGGTTAGCCGTGGGCAGCAGATTAAGGAGCTCACCACTCGGAAGCACTATGTGGGCGAACACGCGGTGCACATCCTGGTAAACGGCGAACGCCTGGCCACCACCTCCTTCGAAATCCTCGCCTAACTTTTTTGTAGCAGCTGCCGAGCAGCGCGAGGCTGCGTTCGGCTGCGAAGCAGTCGTGAAATCAGGCAACGGGTTCTTTCAGGCAAACCGCGTTTACTGGCTTGCGAAGACCACGTCCTCAAACGCAGCCTCGCCCTGCTCGTCAGCCGCTACACATGCAGGCTCTGATTGCATGTTAAGTAAATCCACCCCGCTGTCTCCAGACCCATCTTGCCAGCACATCAAAAATGGCAGCATCGCCGGATGGTCGCGCCTTATTTTGTCTTTTTCGTGGGCGTACATCTGGTGTGAACAGCGAGCTGCCCCTGCCCGACTTCTTCCTTGAGCTGTTCAGCTGCGTACTGACATGCCTCCAGATTCTCGTACTCAGCATGATCAATCGATGCAACAGGCGACGCGCCGCTAAGAACGACCCAGAGAATGTACTTCATGATGCCTCCGATGCTATTAGAAGTGAGGGAGTCTACCTGTGGATTGATGGCCATGGCATGGGGGCATTAACTAGGCAAAGGTGGTGCCGGGAGTTGAGAAGCTAAAACGGGAATTGGTGTATTTATCGGTCCTTTTTGGAAAATACATCCATCCCTTTTTTCCGCTGTCGTGGTCGGCAGATCAAGGAGCTCACCACGTGCAAGCACTATGTGGGCAAACATGCAGCGCACATTCTTGTGAATGCCTTGCCGGCACCTCATTCGAAATCCTCGCCTTAGACACGCCGTTCTTCTGTAGGAGCGAGGCTTGCTCGCGATGGCGTCAGGCCTGAACTGCCGCGTTATCGCAAAAAATTGCTCTTTGTGTCGTTCGTTTGGGGGCGATTTCAGCTTCGTGACAGGCAGCATTCGGCCAAAAGTGGTCATTAACTGTGGACAAAATCGGAGACGATTTACATTGCGCCGTGTTCGCTATTCGACCCAAAGCTGACCTTCAGGTGGGTAAATTTTTGTCACCTCGTGAAT